>JACYMB010000026.1 GCA_015272205.1 Synechococcales cyanobacterium T60_A2020_003
CTGAAATTTACCATGCCTCTCCTGCCCGCAACCCCTCTTTCATGCAACAACGCCGGTCATTACTATCGATTCCGAGATTTTCAAAAACGTTCGACACCCCCCTTTCCCCGCAAGGGGACGAAAACACCTAAATATTTGTCGTATGGGATATTACCAAAAAATCACGGTTCGACACCCCCCTTTCCCCGCAAGGGGACGGAAACAGGTTGACCTGTTTCGAGGGCTATTTTCGCTTTTTGGCGTTCGACACCCCCCTTTCCCCGCAAGGGGACGGAAACCGTTGAGTTCTTGCAAAGCGTGTGCTTTCGAGTAAGGTTCGACACCCCCCTTTCCCCGCAAGGGGACGGAAACGCTTAAACAGCTTGATGCTGAAGAAGCCGCAGATCTGGCGTTCGACACCCCCCTTTCCCCGCAAGGGGACGGAAACTCTCGATAAATTGTTTGAAGATCCACGAAAATATGGTTCGACACCCCCCTTTCCCCGCAAGGGGACGGAAACAAAGGATACGGTACCATGTGCTACTTGGTATCGAAAGGGTTCGACACCCCCCTTTCCCCGCAAGGGGACGGAAACACGCCACGGACACGTCTGAGCAGTAAATCCTAATTTCGGTTCGACACCCCCCTTTCCCCGCAAGGGGACGGAAACGTCAATTTCGCCGGAGCTCAATTGACGACCCGACAACAGTTCGACACCCCCCTTTCCCCGCAAGGGGACGGAAACTTAAAATCTGCTGCTGATTGAGCGATCGCGCGCCTCCTGGGTGCAGATTCTGAACTCTTAGAATTGTGGGATGACGACGGATGATCAAAAAAGACCAACGGCTCCACCATGTGCAGCCCCGGTGCAGGCAAACTCCGGCGCACCACCAATCTCCCCAAATCTTTGACTTCGGGTAGCAAAAGCCGATGATACAGAATCCTGCGATAGGGAGACACTTCACCCCACCACCTGACGACACCTCCCCTTGCCCTAGACATGAAGCGACTTCCCACAGGGGAGGGGAGGTTGGGAGGACGCTCTGAACTAGTGCTACGTTGCGAATCGGATTCAGTATGACTAGCGCCAATCCCAAAACCAACGTAAACGGCGATCGCCCGATGTGCCTCCAAACAGCAGTACGAGCGATCGCCCTCTCTCTATCGTTGTCGGTATCTAGTCTGGATAGAGCCAAGCCTTGAATCCCGTGAACTAGCGATCGCGCAAATACGCCTCAATCGCCAGATTCACCAATTCCGTCATCGACTTACCTTCCGCCGCCGCCGCCGCCTTCAGCTTGTCATACACCTCTTCTCGCACCCCCAGACGATGGCGAGATCCACGGTTTTTCGAGGCCGAGGGCACGTAGGAGGCCGAGAACTCGCGCAATGCCTCAAACCCGACCCGATGGCAAAAATCACCAAAGCTTTCTGGATGTTTGCCTTTCTTCCGCTGACGTTTGAACAAGACAAACAGCGGCTCCAGGGTTTTCTCCAGATCGGCGATCGCCATGTTGTTCATGTAGATCTCCGACAAGCGCGATTGGTTGGGGCTTGCGCCCAGCCAGATCTGATAGGCCCCGGGCGACTGTCCCACAAAGCCCAGCTCTGCCAGGTACGGACGCGCGCACCCGTTAGGACATCCCGTCATCCGAATGATGAAATGCTCACCCTCCAAGCCAACCTTGTTCAACAGAGCGCGAATACGGTCTACGATGCCGGGAATAGCCCGCTCCGATTCGGTAATGGCTAACCCGCAGGTGGGTAGAGCCGGACAGGCCATCGTGTGGCGAGTGAGGGCATCCAAATCCTCCGCGCGCGTAATGCCACACCGATCCAGAATGGCTTGGATATCGTCTTTCCAGGCAGGCTCGATCTCGTACAGCACGATATCCTGATTCGCCGTCAGACGCATCGGCACTTCGTAACGCTGCACAATCTCACGGAGCGCCGTTTTCAGCTTGAAGTCGCCTTCATCTTTGACGCGACCATTCTCTACCGATAGACCGAGGAAGAGCTTGCCGTCGCCTTGCTCATCCCACCCCACATAATCGCGATACTCAAAGGGAGGCAGGGATTTGAAGGGTTTCAGCGGCTTGCCAAAATAACCCTCAACGACCTGCCGGAACTTGTCTACCCCCCAGTCGTGGAGGAGGTATTTCATCCGGGCATGCCGACGATTCAAGCGATCGCCATAGTCGCGCTGGGTCGCCAAAATCGCCTTCATCACGTCATAGACATCCGCCTTATCCACGTAGCCGATCGGGTCTGCCAAGCGGGCAAAGGTTTCCTCTTTATTATGGGTACGTCCCAGGCCGCCTCCCGCCAGGACGTTAAATCCTTCCAGTTCCCCGGCGGCGTTGGTGATCACCACCAGGCTGACGTCCTGGGAATAGAGATCCACCGAGTTATCGCCCGGAACCGTCACACAGCACTTGAACTTACGCGGCATGTAGTGGGTGCCGTAGAGCGGTTCTTCGCTGTCGTGAATAATGGTGCCGTTACCATTCCGCTGGAGTGCCGCTTCCACCTCGGGGTGAACTTCTGAGGTCACCGCTTTCTCACCATCGAGCCAAATTTCGTAGTAGGCTCCGGTACGGGGGGTCAGCAGATCGGCAATGCGATCGGCATAGTCGCGGGCGTACCCATACTCCGAGCGATTCCGGTAGGGCGCAGGGGGAGCCATGACGTTGCGGTTAAGATCGCCGCAAGCTCCCAGAGTAGACCCCATGTGCTTGACGATGTCGGCAATAACGGTTTTGAGGTTCTTTTTGAGAATGCCGTGAATTTGGAAGCCTTGACGGGTCGTGGCGCGGAGGGTGTGGTTGCCGTACTCTTCGGAAAGGCGATCGAGGGCGAGGAATAGGGGGGCAGGGATGAACCCACCGGGATTCCGGGTGCGCAGCATGAACTGATAGTCTTTTTCCTGACCTTTAACCCGGTTATCGCGGTTGTCTTGCTGGTAGGAACCGTGAAACTTGAGGATCTGAATGGCATCCTCACTGAAGTGGGTCGTATCTTGCAGGAGTTCAGTGGCGACAGGCTCACGCAGACCGTTGCTGCGCTCTTTGAGACCTTCTACTTTGGACACTTTGCGGACGTCGGTTGGCTTTGCAGGAGTATGAACCATGAGGCAGTGTAAATAAGCGGATCGAAATGTTAAGAATTATCCCCGGTAATCCGGTCGGTTTTTGGGTGAATTCGCACTCCGATCATACCACCCGCACCGACGATCGCACCGGGGGAAAGGTTATCAAAAACCGATAAAATTGCGATCGCCAAACCTGAGTGTCTTCCGGAGTTACAGCTCTGTCTCTGGAAATCGTCCCCGTTGCTTGCGGGCTTCCATGGCTTTTTCCAGCAGTTCCAGCAACCCCGGCGCTTCTTCTTGGAGGGTCAGTAGGAGGCGTTCGCCCATTTCCAGATCGCCAGGATCAGCCCCGGTTTCCATCACGGACAGCAGGCGCGGCATCGCTACCTCATCCACGATTTGGATCAGCCCATGCAGGCAGCGATTAAACTGCTTTTCGGTGAGGGTAGAATCTTCCAAGGGAAATTCAATAATCGCCCGAATTTCACCATCCGCCGGATCATATTCCCATTGGAGCATTTTCGTTTCCCAGGAGATACTGAGCATCGTTTGCAAAATGGCGGCCTTGTGGGGATGGTCTTGGATGCCATCCAAAACTCGCGGGGCAAACAGCTTAAAAAAGCGCCCGTCTTCATCGAGCTGGATCACAATCAAAAAATCCTCCAGATTCTCGGAGTAAACCCCCGTGAGAATCCGCCCCTCATCCTCATCTACGTCGTAGTTCCACCCTGAACGATCCAGGTATTTTGCAATTTGTTGTAACGTTGCGACCATGCGTTCTCTTCCTGTCGGCACTTAGCTCACCAAACCAGCTTTGCATAGGACGGTTCCTCTGTGTCAATGGGTAACATCCGCATCTGCTGGTTCATGGGTAAGATTCGGGGTTTGCCCAGTAGCGTGGATTGTTCAATGCGGCGTCTACTTGCCTAAATAGAAATTCTGCGCTGCTAGAATTGTCCAAGCGGACATCTGCCTTGCTCAGCTTTCTCTCAATGGAGAGCTGGCTACGGATGCGCGCCTGAGCCTGCTCCTTGGGAAGATGATCGCGCATCATGATGCGTTCAAGCTGTTGCTGAGGACTGCAATACACAACCCAGACTTCATTGACGAGATCAGTCATCCGCGCCTCAAACAGGAGCGGAATCACCAACATGATCACAGGAGTATGGTCAGGATCTAGGCGTTCAATTTCCTGCTGGAGGCGATCGCGCACGATGGGATGAATCCGCGTTTCTAGCCAGTGCAGTTCGGCGGGCGTACTAAACACAATTTCACCCAGTCGCCGCCGATCCACCTGTCCATCCCGTTGCAGAATGCCCGATCCGTAGCGATCGATGATATCCTCCAGCACGGGCGATCCGGGTTGAACCGCTTCACGGGCGTACACATCGGCATCTAGAACCGGAATGTGGCGCATCGTTTCGACATAGTGGGATACCGTGCTTTTGCCCATGCCAATCCCCCCAGTGAGGCCAATAATACGTTGGGGGGCAGGGGACGATGAAAGAGTTTGCTCCATAGCTGTTATGACACCTGATGGGTTCTCGATGCAGTTGCACTAGGCAGATGCCCACTGAATCAGGGCTTGAGTCAGTCCCTCCAGGGTATATTCTGCCGCTTCCAGGGTGACTCGTCCGAGATGATTGCGACAGGCCATGGAGGTTTGGGGGCCAATGGACGCCAGACAGATCTGATCCCAGTTGGGAATGGCGATCGCGCGATCGCCCCACTGAGCCAGAAGCCCCGCCACGCATTGAACCGTTTTAGAACTGGCAAAGGTAATCGCATCAACCTGGCCGCTGCGGAGAGCCTGCTGTACTGCTGAGTCCATCGTTTTCACACACCCAGACTCGTAGGCCGGAACTTCGGTGACCTGAACGCCCAGATCGGTTAGCTCTCGAACCAGCACATCCCGTCCTCCCGACTCCACCCGTGGAAACAGAACCTTGGTTCCGGCGAGGGTGTCTCGTCCAGGGAAATGCTCAACGAGGGAATCCGCCACAAAATTGGGGGGCATAAAATCGGGGGTGATGCCCCGTTGCTGCAGAACCTGAGCCGTCTTTTTGCCCACCACCGCAATCTTGACGGACTGCAATGCAGCGTCGGCCAATCCGGCAGCCTCTACCCGCTCAAAAAAATAGTCAACCCCATTGCTAGAGGTCAAGATCAGCCAATCAAAGGTCTCTAACTGGGCGATCGCCCCATCTAAAGCCTCCCAACTGGAGGGCGGCGTAATGGCGATCGCGGGCATTTCCAGCACCATGGCACCATGGGATTGCAGTAGGGTGGTGAACTGGCTGGACTGTCCCGCCGATCGGGTCACCACAATTGTTTTTCCCTGTAAAGCCTGATTACTCACCGTTACTCTATTCCAAATATTCCAAAGGTTGCAAAAAGGGACGCAGCTTCACCACATCGCCCACCACAATCACAGCGGGAGACAGGGAGAGGCGATGGGTTTGCTGCACGATGGTTTCTAAGGTGCCTACCCAAAGTTGCTGCTGGGGATGCCCAGCCCAGCGAATAATGGCGATCGCCGTCCTGGGCGATCGCCCTCGATCCAGCAGAATGTCCACAATCTCTGGAACCTGCCGAGCCCCCATTAGAATGACCAGCGTATCCAACTGGGCTAGCGCCTCCCAATTCAAGGCATCCAGGTCATGGGCCGTCACCACAGCAAAACTGCGCCCCATCACCGGATCGGTTAGGGGAATCCCCACCAGGGTAGGGGCGGCCAGTGCCGAAGACAGTCCCGGCACCACTTCA
Source organism: Synechococcales cyanobacterium T60_A2020_003 (assembly GCA_015272205.1). NCBI lineage: Bacteria > Bacillati > Cyanobacteriota > Cyanophyceae > Synechococcales > Synechococcales cyanobacterium T60_A2020_003. The sequence continues at coordinate 5,837 of JACYMB010000026.1, forward strand.
AAATCACAGCCCGACGCTTTCAAGGCCTGAATCTCGCTAGCCGCCCGCCCAAAGATAAAGGGATCACCGCTTTTCAGCCGGACAACTAACCGTCCCTGCCGACAGTGCTCAACCAAAAGAGCATTGATGTCAGATTGGGGGGTACTGGGTAGCCCGCCTCGCTTGCCGACCTGAATAATCTCGCAATGGGACGGCACCCACTGCAAGAGCCGTTCATCGACCAAGGCGTCGTACACCAAAACATCGGCTCGCGTCAGACAGTTCTGGGCACGAAGCGTGAGATGGTCAATGGCTCCTGGGCCAGCCCCCACCAAAAATACTTTGCCGCTCCTGCCGCTATCCATTGCTCATCACTGCTGCTAATCCCTGTCGGCCTATCGTTTGCTACCGCTCCTAGGGTTTAGTCTACAGGGCTATCTCCCTAAGGATATTGCAATGTTTCGCAATAGATTTACAGCAATCCTCAGCATCATTTAGTCATCAGAGATTCTTTTAATCCAGTTTTTTGTAGCAAAACATACTGTTCAAAAGCTTTTCTGGCGGGCGATCGCCTGAAAATTTCCACCGCTCAAATATTATCTTTCTTATTAAGAACCGTTATGATATTTAATGAAAGTACACTCAGTTTTACACTTTGCTCAGGAGTAACGTTGCGTCATGGCTATGATTCAGAAGTCCGTTGGATTTTTAACGGCGGTTCTCAGACCCAACCTCGCTGCCAACTATCCCTCCCAACTTGCATGGCTAGTGCTGCGCGTCGTCGCGGGAACTGTGATGATCCACAACGGCTTAGATAAATTGTCGAACATTGAAAGCTTTGCCCAGGCATACGTAGAAGTGATCGGTCTACCGTTTCCGATCTTTTTTAGCTACGTTGCCGCCTACACCGAATTGATTGGTGCGCCGCTTCTGATCCTTGGATTTCTGACACGACCTGCCGCCGCAGGACTTTTTGGAACCATGCTTGTGGCGATGTACCACCACGTCCTGGTGGCAGGGTTTAGCATTCCCTATTTAGAACTATCGGCTCTCTATGCCGCTTGCTTCTTGTTCTATCTTGTCAATGGCGCGGGTCTATTTTCACTTGACGCTCTGCTGGCAGGACAGCTTGGCTTGAACTTACAAACTCAGCAAGACCAGCAGATCAATGCGTTGGAGAAAGCGTACAGCAATCCCGAAGTGACCTCACAGCAATAGGTCTGCATCGTCGCCTTGATGCTGTGCAGGCAAACGATAGCTTTGAATGTCGATCGCCGCAACGGGTTCGCCGTCAAGAAAAATCTTGATGTGGCGCGCTAACTTGAGCAGGGCGACAGGCTGACTTAAAATTGCACTCGCCTGGGTAAGGGCATTCGCATCCTCTTCGGTGTAGCAGTGAATGCGAAGCACTCTCCATCGACGGAATAGCTTGCAATTACTCAGGCATTGGATTTTGTGAAGCTGATCGGGATCTTCCCGATAGAAGCTGAGAATGAGTTTACTAAGCTGAGATTTCCACTGCATAGGACATTACGTTCAGATTTTGTAAACAATTCGTTATTGGAAGCGTTAAACCTCGAAGATCGAGGTGAGATTTCGCAGCAGAAACGTCCCTAATGGCGTAGTTGACCATGCTGGCGATCGCTCCATGCAGAAAGCAAGTCAACACATCCATCTTGATTCCCTACAAAACCGAAGGTCAGTCCATGGATGATGGTCGCTTCGCTAACTGGAAGAGCTTACTTTTATTGAACCGTAGAGGACTTAGGAGATCGCTAAGCCCGCAAGAAGATTTAACGACTGCCCATTCGGCAAAAGAGTGGGAAAACAGCCTGAAACGGATGGCTGGCCTTGATTTTGGGGCGATGTACGGAGTCTCTAACCTGTAATCTTGCTTTGAATTTCGCGATGAAACGTAACACTAAGGGTGAGCGCGTGCGGTGATGTAGCGTCCGTGCTTGGTTTGCTGATCGGGAAGCAGGGCTGGACAGCGTGTTGCGATTTAGTCGAGGTTCATAAACGAGGTTAGTAGATCTGATCCAGTTCCGCGTCTTGGCTAATCTGCTCCCAGGTGGTGAGGCTAACAACGCCATCTGCCGTGAGATTGCGAGCTGTTTGGAAGGCTTGAACGGCAGCCAAGGTCGTCGCTCCAAAAATGCCGTCAATCACATCTTGGTAATATCCGGTCAAATACAGCGCCTTTTGCAGCATAATCACAGAGAAGTTGCGATCGCCCAGGGCTAGCGTGGGAAGGAAGGAAGAGTAGTAGCGAGAGAATAGGGTGTTAGACATGGTGTGACAGTTCCCCAAATGTCCTGGTTGGGATACTTCTACCCTAGGCGACCTTGCGGCAAATCACTTCCCCACATCAGTGGATACCCACCATGCTATCCGGTTCATCCGTTTGGGTGAGTCATCCTGATCCGGTTGCAGGCACTATGTAGCTACAGAAAGCGTCACCTTCCCTGAAGACGCATGTCTATTCACCATATCCTTTGGAGATACCCATGAAAACGTTTTCAATGACTGCTATTTTGACGCTGGCCTGTGTGGTCGGAGTGCCCGTTGTGGCGTTTGCCCAATCGACCTCCGACCCTATGACAGGCATGACCTTTGATGAACGGGTTGATTACATTACCGACTTGAGCCGCGCTAAAAACCTGGCTCGTCAAGCCGGAGAACGCGTAAACGGTGGCATCAACTCCTACTGGGCAGAACCATCGATGCATGGCCCTGCCGCTGATTCTCCCTACACCGATAACGGTGACGGCACCTGGACCTTTATCTTCCGTGGAGGTGCGCCTGCATCGAACGTTCTGGATGTGGAAACAGAAGTGTTAGTCAATCGCACGACTTGGGATGTTTCGGTGGTCTACAACGGCCCTGTTCGCTAGGAGACCCTATAAGTAAGCTCGTTCAGCCTATGGTATGCGCGGGGTGCAAGGAGTTCTGCACCCCATTTATTTTGATAGCCTTGATCGCCGCACGTCCACCCGTAGACCTTTCGTAGTGCGATCGCCCATCTTGGTGCGTTAGATCTGCTACGCTTTATCCCGGAACATCAGCACCGCTTCGTAATTTTGAAGATCTAAAAGCTGATCTTGGTATATGAAGAAACGGAGTGGGGACTGCGAGCAACGGGCGTGCTGGGTGTGGTGAATCCAGACCTCCAGCAGCAAAATCTAAAGATGGTAGAGGGGCAAACGTTTCGTACGCTGGACATGGATTGGTTTATGCCCTTGACCGTGAAGCTGCAGATCAACTATCCCAATGGGTTGGTTCACATTATCGTGAACACCATGACCCCCATTAATGATTCCACCTCGCAGATGGTGCAAGTTTGTCTCCGCAACGACACTGAGGCAGATACCAAAACCAGGGATGTAATCGCCTTTGACCGAGCCGTAACCCTAGAAGATAAACGCATTTTGGAGTCTACGGATTACGATGTACCCCTAACGCTGAACCGGGAAGAACATATGTTGACCGATCGCCCTGGCATTCTGGTTCGCAAAAAAATAGCGGCGTTGCTCAAAGTCCACGGTGAGGTCGAGCAAACACAGCGTGTGTCTTAGAGAGAGTCGCCTTTTAGAAAAATAGAGGCAAATCAGATCTGCGACTTCTTATATGAAACCCATAGGCTACTTTTGGAAGACAAAGAAGAAGTCGTAGATCTCTAGAGAGAGCGATCGCCCATAGAGAGCGATCGCTGGTTCGTTAGAGAGATATATATGATTTGAGGTTCATAGATAGACTCTCAAAATCTCCTCTAACAATTCACGGATAGGAACTAACCCACGCGAATAGGTGCAGACTCCAGCGCTTCCACGAGGCTGCGAACCACGGCAACCATGGCGACTTCGCTGTTGAGTTGGTTGATCGCAGAACCCACACCGACCCCAGAAGCTCCAGCGGCGATCGCCATTGGAATCGTGACGTTCGACAATCCAGACGCGCACAGGACGGGAACCTCAACCGCACGGGCAATTTCATAGGACGCTGCCAGGGTGGGGGACGCTTTCTCGATCAATCCCAGGGTTCCAGGGTGCTGGGGTTGGCTGCTGGTGCCTCCTTCGGTCTGGATGATGTCGGCTCCAGCACGCACAAGGTCTTCGGCCAACTGCACTTGCTGATCCAGTTCCAAAATGTGGGGAACGGTAACAGACAGCAGAATGTTCGGCAGGAGCGATCGCGTTTTCTGGGTCAGTTCTAGCACTTCTGGAGCTTCGAAGCGGCGACCTTGGGCATAAAACGCATCAAAGTTTCCGATCTCGATGAGGTCAGCTCCGGCTTCTACGGCAGGCACAAATAGTTCTGGCTCGACCGCAGATACGCAAATGGGCAAATGGGTGAGCTGACGCGCCATGCGAACCAAGTCGGCATCGGCTGCAATATCCACAAAGGTCGCTCCCCCTTGGTCAGCCGCTTTGACCACGGCAGCAACCCGGACAGCGTCAAAATTGGTAAGACCACTAATCACTTTCAGGGCGCGGCGGTTTTGCAGTGCAGTGTGGAGTGCGGACATCGTCATAATCGTTATTACCTCTGCATGATGTATGGCTATTTTGCCATTGACAGCAGACTTTCACCACCTATCCCCTCGGAAATGCTCCTATGCCGTCAGTACGCGATAGTTTTAGCATGGTGCAACAAAAAAGCCTCCGACGCAGGATACTCCATCGAAGACTTAAGCTCACCTGAACACGGTGCTGTGTCAGATGGTTGGAGGGCATAAACACGTTGACTTCGAAGTCAAATCACTTCAGCCCCAATCCACCCTGATGCCTGAGCTATCAATATGGTGGGATCGCGTCGCTTACCCCCCTCAACCCTAGTCATGAAGAGGCGTTGGCTGAGGTCGCGGCGCAGTGGGCATTGAATGTGTACTCACGAACTTATCTCAATCCTAGCGAACTTCCCTGAATGCAATCGCAATAGTCCTTAGACTTGTACTCACATCTTGCAGGCGATCGCCCACACGTCCAGTGATGCACCCCTCCAGCCTTTCTGAAGAAAAGCTTAATTTTTGCCAAAAACATTGCATTTGTTTACAAGTGTGGTTAAGACCGTTGCCTCCTCCCGTCGTTCAAAACGCCTTATATGCCCCCTCGATATCTCCCGATGTTGGCATTTCAGCCTAACACGCACGAAACGCTAGGATAAACAGTGGGGTTTCTGACCTAGTCATCCGTTTAGCCCTTATATGCCCTATTTTTATGACAAACACTGATATTACCGAATGTCTATCTGCCCTATTTGGCTCAAATGTACAGCGTATCGATACCCAATCATGGCAAGTCGAAACTGAAAACGCACGAATTCTGGTGCTCCTATCGGATGATCAATCTTGGCTCCGGGTCTTACTCCCCATTGCCCCCCTCAGTGATGCCCAACCCTTTTTGGAGCAACTGCTCACAGCCAATTTTGATGAAACCCAAGAGGTACGGTATGCCCTCCATCAAGATGTCCTGTGGGGCGTTTTTCAACACAACCGAGAGTCTCTGACGGTAGACGACTTCCAAGGGGCGATCGCCCGCCTCCTGCTCCTGAAGTCCCAAGGATTAACAAACAGTTTTAACACGTTTACAGAACAGCAAATTCGCCAAATCATCGCCGCTGCCAAACGTCAGGGACAGTCCCTTGAAACCACCCTGCAAACCTTAGAGCGATTCTACGCAGAAGGGATCATGGGTTCGATGCAGCAACCCGCCGCCGATCGGCAAGCCATTTTAGACGCATGGCGATACCAGCTCGAGCGGCTTTGGGACGAAGCGGATTAGGAAGAATCGTGCGTCGAGTTTTCCCAAGCCTGCTAACGTAGTAGGGGGGTTGTATTTCGCAGTATCTCTATGAGTCAAGACCTTTTGCAATCGCTTGTGTGGATGGATTATCGGCTAGCCGTACTCTTTGCAGTGGTGCTACCGTTGATCATCCTCATTTGGGCAACCGTCAAACAATCCGACGCTATTGTTCAACTCCTGATTATTTATTGGCGAGTGGCAAGCTTGCTGGCGATTACGGTGTTTTTGATGATTGCGAACTTGCCGATGAGCTTTATCCCGGCGCTAGCGGCGCACATTTTGATTCCGATCGCTCTTTGGTTCTGGGTCGATCTCAACGAAGAGATTGACGATCAGTCCCGCAGACCCTTGAAGCTGGCGTTCACCTCATGGCGATGGGCAACCAGCATCTATTTCGGTCTGGGCGCGATCGCCCAACTCTTTGTCCTGCGTTGCGCCTTCTCAAAATCGTTATTTCAAACCCCATTTTGTCAGGTTTGGCTCGATCCGCCCAAGCTATTCAAAGCTTATTTCCTCGGTTATACACCCGGATTTTGGGGCTTTTTGGGCATTCTCGGCCTCATCATTTATGTGCTGTACCTGGCGAACTTTGTGGTCTTTCGTCTGAATAAGCAAGGACGTTCAGCGATTCAAAATTGATAGAGATTGAGTGTATGGAGAGCGATCGCCCAAGGCAGAAGCAACCCATGAGTTCTATCGGCTACCGTCTAGAGCAATATACCCTCAAGCATCCGCAAGAAGTGTTGCTGGTCACCGCAGACATTGCCGGAGAACGGGATGAAATGGCGTTGTTGCATGAAAGAGGGGTTGCGGGCAGGAGAGGCATGGTAAATTTCAGTTATCACAGGCGTTGTTGCATGAAAGAGGGGTTGCGGGCAGGAGAGGCATGGTAAATTTCAGT
>JACYMB010000027.1 GCA_015272205.1 Synechococcales cyanobacterium T60_A2020_003
TTAGACAAGAAACCTCAACACCAAAGGGCAGCTTCGGCTGCCCTTTTTCGTGGCTGGCGATTGCGATCGTGCATCACACCATCGGCACTGGATGCCGAAATGGAGCTACGAGTTGGGATGAGACCTGCGATCGCGGCGCGCGGCCACCAGCCCAGCCAACGCCAACGCCACCAGCGAAGGAGTCAGCATCGGTTCTGGTGTGGTCATAAACTTGGGACGAAAAATCAGCCCAACCGGGCGTACGAGGGCAGGCTGATTGGCCGCCACCAAAGTGCGTATCCCTGAGGCCACGTCAAACTTCAGCAGTGTCCCAATCGGGTTACTGGGCTCGCCGATATCAAACCCGATCGTGTACAGCGATTTTTCAAAGCCAAAGCCCAGCCCACCAATGAAGTTGCTACTTGGAGTGGTGCCAGTGTAATTAGTGTCGTAGACCTGAAGCTCCTGTCCCGTGGCGAAGTCATACCGACGAATCCCATTGGCAAAATCACTGACGTAGAGGTTGCCATCATCCGGGCCGATCGCCAAACCCAGAAAACTCACAAACCCAAAGCTACTGGGGAAAGGCGCAGGCTGCGGCACAAACACTTTGCCCAAGCCTGAAGTAATGTCGTAGCACAACACCTGACTCGGGAACCCAAAGCTAAAATCTGGCTGACCGTTGACCGCCGCCACACTGCCCTGAGTTGTGACGTATAACTTACCATCAGGGCCAAAGAGCAGCCCATTTGGGCCATTCAACCCTTCTGGACTGCCATCACGACGAGCAAACACATCGAGGAACGCGCCAGTTTTACCGTCATAGCGCAAAATTTCGTCGGACAAAAAGCTGCTGACGTAGAGATTGTCATCGGGGCCAAAGGCGAGGCCATAGGGTCGTAATAATCCGCCACCGCTGGCAAAGCGATCAATGAGTGCACCTGTTTTCGCATTAAACCGATAAATGGCTGAGGTATCTGGGGTGGTACCGCTGCTAATGTAGAGGTTGCCATCGGGGCCATACACCAAGGAATCTGGGCTGACAAACCCCTCAAAGGGGGAGATAAACTCGCCGAGAAACTGTCCCGTTTTTTCGTCAAACTCAACCACATTGTTGCCCACAGTGTTACCAATCAGGACAGCGGCGGGGGCAGGTAGCGCCGACAACCCGATCGCGCTCAAGGCGGCAAGAGAGCAGGGCAGCGATCGCAGGGGGTCAAAGGTCATGCAGGGAAATAGGAAGAAAACCCTATCACTGTGCGGTGCAGCACGGTGGCAAGACTGTCGGGGGAACTACAAAGTCCTAGGGAAATTATGGAGAGATCGACCGACAACACTCCCCCCGCGTCCGCCATTCCCTCCGAAAAGTTGCGATATCAACGGTGGTCATCATCTGCGATCAGCGTCATGCAGAGCACAACCTAGAAGGACATGAATCACCCCAATTTCAGCGCACTTCCTGGATCAGAGAATAACCGGGGGATAAGTCCTGATTTCCTTACCAGTTCTGCCAGTGTCCGACGAGCTTAAACGGCAGAATGCTTACTCAGTCAGGGGCAGAAAATGTAAGGTGCAATGACTTGGATGCGCCCCGTTCTCCCCCTTAGGATTTGGGAACTCTAACACCATGTGGAGCTTCCCAAGCCACCCTAGCGTTTTCTCCTTAAGCAAACAGACAGCACACAAACCTTCGCCCACGCGGAGGTCTTTTTTATCTGCCGAATTCTCTCAACGTCCGCATCTCTCAGGAGACAAGGGAGGCGTCCGGCACGTGCTGACGCTTTCAAGGCATCGAACCAGGGCGAGATCGCTATTGAGCACCACTGCCCGTAAAGAAATGGGCACTCGTCAGGCGACTGCGGGTCATCATGGCGCTGGTGAGGTCACTATGGCTCAAGCGCTCCGCAGTGTTCGGGTCATACTCCAGATAGGTATGCCGGGAGGAGGTTGGGGTAGCAAATGATTGCCGCTCAATCTTTGCTGTCGTCAACGACATCTCAGCAACACCGTCGGCGGACATCCCCGCCGCCGATGCTTGGTGTTGAAAAGAATCGATACCAACCGCAATCGCAAAAATGACAATACCTACGAGCAGCGCAACCCGCCAACGAACTGCTTTTCCCAGCCCCCCCATCCACGGCATTGACGTTGGCGGGGTATTCACGAGGTCTTCGCAATCAAAAGACACGAGACGCCTTCCTCAAAGACAACAGGCGCAAACTTGTTTCACCGAAAAATCTCCCAAATTGTGGGGAAATGAGAGATTGCAGTGAAACGTTTTGCAAAAGTTTATGTGATTACATTACCAAATTCTTGAAAATCTTGCTTTACATTTTTTCACGAAATGGGGGGTGGCTCTCAGAATTCGCGATCGCGCGTTCAAGGCACAGAGCTTGCATCAATGCGGTCGGATCCACTTCTCTGAGAGGTTTTCAGGCTTTTTGCTGCACTCGGCTCAAAGCTGAATCG
>JACYMB010000028.1 GCA_015272205.1 Synechococcales cyanobacterium T60_A2020_003
TTCTTCATCAGGCTGGGCAACGCTTGATTGAAGTGATTGCGTCTGACGAAGAGAAAGATCAGATTGTCCTAACGGTTGAGCCTATTACACAATCGCTCCAAGTTTTCCCGTTTAGCATCTGGACCACCACACCAACCCCCAGCAGCATTCCCGACCTTGTCAATCCCAAACGAATTACGTTGCATCATACGGTGATTGCCGCATTATCATCTGGTGCCACGCAAGACCAGGAAATTCAGCGTATGCGTCGCCTTCTCGATATTCACCTGAATAGCAGTGGGTATTCCGATATTGGTTATCACTACATTGTGATGCCGAGTGGACGGGTTTACGAAGGGCGATCGAGTCTAAAACGGGGAGCCCATGACCTCGTTAATGATGGCTTTGGGGTAGCTGTGGATGGAGATTTTCAAGGCTCGTTGCGGATTGGGCCTAAGCAGTTTGATGCTGTAGTTGGAATTTGCATTATGTTGTGTAAACGGATGGGAATTACAGATCCGGTCACGCCTGTCAGTACGGTTACAGCGGACTTTGGTACGCGATCGCTGCCTCGGATTATGGGACACCGCGATCGCGTTTCGACCGCCTGCCCAGGAACTGTATATGAACGCCTGAACGAAATTCGGCAAGCGGTTCGGGATGGTCTGCGCTAGCGTTTGCCACACTGCCTTACACTTCGATGAGATTGGGAGCAGGAGTGTCCTGCACAAGATTAGTCTGAATTGCTTGCACGACCGTTTCTTGAACCACGGGACTATACATCATAAATGTATGGTTAACCGGAAGCTGAATAGGGCGATCGCCCTCGGTAATGCGAGTCTCGTCTAAGGCCACGATGCCATCATTCACCTCATGCCCAAAGGGACTCCATGCCCCACGAGGGCCAGAGGTTCCGGCAATGATGGTGTAGGGCGAAAGGGGATGGGGAAGATCGGCAAAGAAATCTGGATTGGCTAGATTTGCGCCACAATCCCTTGAAAACCACTGAAAAAAGGGGACTTTCCAGGCATGGCGTGCTAAGCGGGGAGACTGGTTTGGAGTGCCCAGCATCACGATATGGTGCGGTGTCGGAATCGAGGCGATCGCCAATGCAGATCGAGTGAGTAATCCGCCTAGGGAATGGGCAACAACGGCATAGGTTCCCTCCTCTGCGAGTGATTGAAAGCGTTGATGGAGACGGTGCGCGATCTGATCGTAGGACTCCGCAAACGCGGCATAGCCAAATAGCTCTGTTTTCCAACCTGTGCGGCGCAGATGTCCCTCTAGTCCCATGAGGGATAGGGGGGTGCGTCCGAGTCCGTGAATTAGCAAAACATTCATCAGGAAATTGACCGAAGCATTCTATGTAAGACTGGTATTGAGGCTATGATAGCTGTTCAGGCGCAGTCTTGTGATTGCGGTTAACCCTACTTTGAGCTACGTGAGCGGATGGCGATTCAATTTGATACTCAAAAAGAGATTGGCTGGAGTTTAGACCTCCGAGAACCTGACGTCATTCGCTCCTTTATGCCCGGATTCAAATGGTTATATGACAACTATTTCCGAGTGCAGACCTCAGGGTGGGACTACGTGCCAACCGATCAAAAAGTGTTGATTGTGGGATCGCACAATGGTGGGTTGGCATCTCCCGATATGGCGATGATGATCTATGATTGGGTGCTGCGGTTTGGGGCAGAGCGTCCAGTGTATGGACTGATGCATCCGAGTATGTGGGCTGTATTGCCCCCCCATTTAGCGAAACTGGCTGCCGAGTTTGGTTGTGTCCGGGCGCACCCGAAAATGGCGATCGCCGCGTTTCACCGCAGCGCTAGCGTGCTGGTCTATCCCGGAGGTGCAAGGGATGTGTTTCGCCCCCATGCCATGCGCGATCGCATTTTCTTCAACAACAGTCGTGCTTTTATTAAACTAGCTCTGCGGGAAGAGGTTCCCATTGTTCCCGCCATTTCCTACGGTGCCCATGATACGCTGATCGTGCTTGCGGATATCTATCCCCTGGTTAAACAACTGCACGAATGGGGGATGCCGTGGCTCTTGGGCGTTGATCCAGGGGTATTTCCGATCTATGTAGGTTTACCGTGGGGTATCTCGTTGGGGCCGTTACCGAATATTCCCCTGCCTGTTCCCATTCATACCCGTATCTGTCCCCCTATTGTTTTTGATCGCTACGGAGAGGAGACTGCCCGCGATCGCGACTATGTCGATGAATGCTTCTATCCGGTAGAAGGTGAGATGCAGGCGGAGTTGAATGATCTCATTCAGCAGTACAACGCTTGTGTGCGATCTAAATCTAAAAAATAGATGGCTATCGTTTTACATAGATGGCTATCGTTTTACACAGTCTATCACTTCCAAAACCTAGAAGCTAAATACCAAGCACTAACGCCACACCTCCCACCAGCCACCAAACGACCACAAATATCCTGGAATCGTGGCTCCAAAGTCCGGTAATGATCACCATCAGACTAGGAATCAGCGTCAGAATTGCACCCATACCAGCCAACCCAATCGCTATCAGGAGCGATCGCCCATGCGTTGCGACATCTAGCGAACGCTACAGGATTGCTATATAGAGCCCATTTGAGATCTCTAGGAAGGGGCTGCAAGTCGCTTGAGCATGAGCCTGACGAAGCATAGGTTAATCTTAGTCGTAGCCTTATCCAAGGTTCTCTCAAAGTTCTTGACCAAAATCTTGCAACGCTCCATCCAAGCGTTGGAGCGCTCAATCACCCATCAAGCAACCGCAGGAACAAAACCAGTCTTTCCTTGTGCCGCTTTGTCTGCCTTAGAAGGCTTGGGTGACAGCTCAAACTTCATCTTGCTCATGATCTTCGGATACACCTTCTCAAGCGCTTCAGTTCGCTTGTCGGGGTGGTAACCGTGGTCTAGCAGAATCGTGATCTTTGGGATGTTAACTGGCTTAGCTCGAAAGTCATCGAGATGCTTTGATAGCATCTCAATTAGACCCGCATCATCAGACACATGGGCAGGTGTGCAGTGCGTAAAAAATGGAAATCTCAACGTGTCCACAGCTAGATGGCGTTTGATACCGTTGGTTGCTTTGTAGAAGCAAAAGCCCTTCAACTCAACACCCGCATTGCCGGTGTTCTTCACTGCTTGTGAGTCGATGATCATTAGCCGTGTCCACTTTGGTTTTTTTGACCTGCTCACGCACTTGTCCATTCAAGATAGCCATCAGCTTCTCGATAGTCCCCGCTGCTCGCCACTGCTTGTAGTGCCAGTAGGCTGTCGAATAGGGGGGAAGTCTTTGGGCAAGTCTTCCCAGTTACAACCGTTTTTGAGTTGATACACCATACCGTCAATCAGCTCTCGATAGCTCCAATCCAGTGGGCGAGTTCGCTTTTTCTTCGGCAAGACCTCGGGCAACAGGGGCTCTAAGATTTCCCATTCTCGATCGCTAAGGCTGCTTGAGTAGGTCATGATGACTAGGTTTGACTAGGGGATGAACACTATCCTCCATTATCAAGATGTCAAATCAGCTCTATATCGCTCCTGGAACTGTTCGTGTCCATGTCCATGCGATCCTGCAGAAGCTGGATGTACGCGATCGCACACAAGCGGCGGTATTAGCCATTCAGAGGGGATTCGTTGATCCTGAACTCTTGAAAATGTATGACTCTCAATCGTGAATGAGGTGAAAATAACAGGGTGAACCCGATCTTCATTCATGCGAAGACCCGTTGTATTGCTGCTGATTTCCAATATCGTTATGACGTTTGCCTGGTATGGACATCTTAAAGACTTGAAAGCGGCACCGATTTGGATTGCGATTGGCGCAAGTTGGGCGATCGCCTTCTTTGAATACTGTTTTCAAGTTCCTGCAAACCGTGCTGGCATTCAGTATTTCAGTGTGCCGCAGCTTAAAGTCATGCAGGAAATTATCGCCATGCTGGTCTTTGCGGGATTTAGTGTGTCTTACATGAAGATGCCAATCACACGCAACTACATTTTTGCGGCGATGTTGCTGGCTGGATCTTCCTACCTCATCTTCAGCGAAAAACCACGATAACGAAGCTTAGAAGTCCCAAAGCAGCTACTCAGAGATCGCTTTTTTCGCAATTTCTGCTATCCGCTGAGCCTCTCTCTCTTTGCGCTCACTGTAGCGATCGGTCAGGATATCAACGTGTTCTCGCAGGAGAATCGTAAACCGATAGAGTTCCTCCATCACATCCACAACGCGATCGCGATAGGCCGATTCCTTCATCGTGCCGTCTTCATGAAACTCCTGATACGCCTTAGCGACTGACGACTGGTTAGGAATCGTAAACATCCGCATCCAGCGTCCTAGAATTCGCATGGTATTTACCGCATTAAAGGACTGCGATCCCCCTGAAACCTGCATCAGTGCTAGTGTCTTTCCCTGGGTAGGTCGGATCGCGCCAATGTTCAGCGGCACCCAATCAATCTGCGTTTTCATCAGCCCTGTAATGTTGCCATGCATCTCCGGGCTAGACCACACCTGTCCCTCTGACCACTGCATGAGTTCTCTTAACTCTTGGACTTTAGGGTGAGTGTCCGGTTCGCTGCCGTGAAGCGGCAAACCACGGGGGTGAAAGAACCGTGTTTCTGCCCCAAACCCTTCGATAATTCGTGCGGCTTCCTCTGCTAACAAGCGGCTGTAGGAGCGATCGCGCAATGAACCGTAGAGAAAGAGGATTCGAGGTGGATGGTCAAAACTCATAAGTACTAATAGATACCCAATCAGTGATAGAAAGAGAATGATCAATTACGAGAGCGTCTTGAGAAAAGCAATTTGAGCCTCTCTCAATTCAATGGCGGGATTCACCGCTTGTACACGCTCAATAGCCGTTTATGATGGCCATCCCGCTCGGATGAGGTAGGCGGCTAGAAGCGTTCCAGTCCGTCGTCGCCCGCTGGAACAATGAACTGCAATGGCGCGATCCTGAGCAAGCTGAGCATGTACAAAATCCTGAAACTGCTGGACTTGTTCACGAGTAGGTGGGGTTCCCCCTGAAATTGGCAACCACAACCAAGGCATCCCTAATTCCTCATACAGATCAAGGTTAGATGGATCATCCATCACGGACACAATTGCACCGATACCAGCGGCGTTGAGGTCAGGCAACTCCTCTGCGGACGGTTTTCGCATCCCTGCTAGTTGACCAGGAATCACCCACCACAAAGAGTCTAGAAAAGAAGTCACGGTGAGCGCGTCCTTTTTAAACAGAGGTTGACGATGGGGCGATCGCCTCAATTAAGGCCACTACACGAGTTTTAATCTCATCGCGGATCTCTGGAAAGATGGCCGGATTCTCCGCCGGATCGTCCAACTGCCAATCAGCAAAATACTCGCGAGTCAACCATTCGGGTGGCAAGCTCACACCACATCCACACAGCGAAATCACCGCATCAAAATCCTCTGGATTAAACTCGCTCAGGGCATTTGAGGTTTGATCGCTAATGTCTATCCCTACGTCTTTCATGGTGGCGATCGCCTCTGGATGCACTTGACTGGCTTCTAACCCAGAACTGGTCACCTCTATTTTTCCGGCAGCCAACGTTTTAGCAAATCCCTCTGCCATCTGGGACCGCGCCGAATTTTTCTTACAAACAAACATCACTCGTTTCATCGATTTTCTCCTCTAGTAGAGAGCCATTACGGTTTGATGGAGACGCAACGAGGATCGGGCAACGTCGCCTTGTCCGGTTCCCGTGGAAACCAGAATGCCGTTCGTCTGCAAAACTCCACCAGCATCAGCATGACCGGAACCTCAATCAATACACCCACTACCGTTGCTAGGGCCGCGCCAGAATTCAATCCAAAGAGAGTCACCGCTGTGGCGATCGCCTCGAGCTGCTGACGATTTTCGTTGTAGTAAGCATAGCCAAAGTATCCCAGCGCATCCAGGTCATTCCGCGCCGCCCGCACAATCAAATCATCATCGGACTGCGCTGTATAGTCCGTACGGGTCGCCCCTGCCTCCCCAACGATCGCGTCTACAAAGTAATCGTAGGTTCCCGAATCCAGATCTGCACCGTGGAGATTAATGGGTTCCTTTGGCCACTCCGGACGAATTTGATTCCATTGGGTAATGCGCCCCTCTGCGGCAGGCTCCCATAGGGTTTTCAACTCCGAAACCGTCATTTCGCTCGCCCAATCGTTATCGGGGTGAACCACCACCGTCAATGCATCAAAAGCTACTGGAATTTCGATATACTCCACACCATTTTGCTTACAAAGCGCCATTTCATCGCGCAGAATTGGGCGAGACGCATTATTAATATCCGTTTCTCCGGCGCAGAACTTACGGAACCCGCCGCCAGTTCCCGAAAACTCAACGGAGATATCAGGTGCATTAGTGCCCCGCTCGAATTGCAACTCTTTAGCAACTTCATCTGTTAGGGGGAAAACAGTGCTTGAGCCATCCACTTTAATCCAGGTTGTCGCGATACTCTCAGCAACACTTGGTTCTGCATCAGATGTTGTCACTGGAGCCGAACATCCAGTGGCAAGGGCGATCGCCGCAAGCACTAAGGACAATGTGCAGGTTTTAAAGGCCATAGTATTGCTCCTCTCCATTCAATATAATATCAATTTTTTTTGAAATGTAAATCGAAATTTAGAAAATCGAGACTGAGCCCTACCTCCAGAGAACGAGCCTGCTTAGAACATTAAGAGTCGTTTAAGAAGACACAAAGCTTATGAGTGAGATGGAGTTAATGTAGCTTTAATGTCAGATCTGGGTGATTATCTATGAAAGGTGTGAGCGATCGCACTCTCATCAATATAATTTGATTTTATCTTCTAGCGATTGATACTCTCTTCAGGAATCGCTGACTCTGGGATATCGACTTGGATGGTGAGATTGGACGATGCCGTTGAATCATTATCGTCGGTTGTGTCCGATTCCAAGGCTAAGGGGGTTTGGCGCACGGTGCGAATTACAAAGAGCGCCTCCCGAATCAGCACAGCACTGGGTACAGCTACCACCACCCCCAATAGTCCCCCAATGCGGGCTCCCGTCAAAATCGCAATAAAGACCCAGAAGGGATTGAGTCCCGTGACGCTCCCTAACACCCGTGGCGCAATGCCATTTTCAACTAACTGCTGCACAATGACCGATGCAATAAGTACTTTAATGGCGATACTAATCTTTTGTAAGGCCAGCAAAAACGTCACAAAAATAATGCCAACCGTTCCCCCAAAGGGAATAATGGCCGCCAAACCGATGGTTAGCCCAAAGAGCTGACCAAAGGGGATTTTGAGAATCGTAAACAGAATGGTGAGGGTTGCGCCCATGCTGGTGGCGACGATTAATTGTCCCAAAAAATAGCTGCTAAAGCTGCGGCGTAGTGTTTGGGAAAAGGGCGATTGAAAACGGTTCGGTAGCCAGCTTACTAACCCAGACCAAACTTCGTCCCCGTGTTGGAGTAGGTAAAAGGTTAAAACTACCGTCAGGATTACGTCAATTAGCTTGTTGGCCGTGAAAAACGCAACGCCCAGGGTTAAGTTGACGGCTTCACCTGCAATACTTTGAATTTGCGACTTTAGCCGATCATTGGCTTGGGAAATCAAAACATCCAGATTAATCGGCCAGCCCATCTCTTCGATGTAGCGATCGAGCATCAAGAGCTGATTTTTACCGGAATCAAACCATTCTGGTAGGCGGGCGACCAACTGCTGCGCCTGGGTAATCACCAATGGCAGAATCGTTACCCCAACCGTGATCAGTCCTAATAGTGCAATCAGAAATACGACGATGGCCGATTGGGTTCGCTTCAGCCCTATCCGTTCCAGCCAGGTAATGGGATAGTTCAGCAAAAATGCTAAAAGCGCCGCGACAACAACGGTAACGAAAATAGATCGGAAATAGCTAAAAATCGTTGACAGTGCCCACACGTTCAGAACCAAGAGCGGAGCTGCCAGTGCAACGGTGATTGACCTAGATGCAAGACTCAAATGAGCCCACCAATTGGCAAGCCAGCTTTTTTGGGTTGATTCGCTGATCTGAGGCATAGACGATTTGCACTGGGATGAGGTAACCACTTCTGATTGTCATTATGCCGCAAGTTGCTCGTGCTGGGAGGCATGTAGGCCAACGAGACTTACAGAGGTTATACCCTTCGTTTGATCGCCCCTTTGCTAGAGTGAAACCATCCCTACACGCCCTTTTGTACGATGAATAGTTTGAACTGGCCAGTGCGCGATCGCTTTTTTGAACTCCATTCCCAGTGGTTGACGCTGATCGGTGAACATTTAGACACACCCACTGGGCAAACCCTGGAATACTGGCGCGTTGAAAAAGCGGATTCCCTAATCGTATTACCCATCTACGAACAATCCATCTTCCTGCCACCTCCTGTTTATCGACCTGGGCTTGGCGAAACTACCCTCGATTTTCCGGGTGGGCGATTTCAGCACGGTGAGGATCTACACACTACGGCTCAAACGATTCTAAATCGTGAACTTGGGATAGATGGAGCGATCGCCTACTTCTATCCTCTGAATGCCGCAGGGTGGCCTGTCAACAGTTCGTTTTCCAACCAAAGACTCTTTGGGGTCGTGGCTGAGCTTTCAGCTTATCCGCTATCGTCGGTGGACGTGATCACCTACCCCTTAACGAATGCTGGGATCCAGGATCTGTTGGAGGTGTTGACCTGTCTCCAATGTCGCTCGGTATTGCTGCAGTGGTGGATGACTCAACTTGGTGTGCTCAGGCGCTGAATAGGAAATTAAGTCTTCCTAGTGATTTGCGATGTTTCAGATGTTTCTAGGTTATTAGGTAGGACAAGATTAGTAGACCATCTCGGGGCTATATGTCTCCTTCGATGCTCTAAGGATCTAATACTCATAGCTGTTAAGCGATTGATGGATTCCCTACATCCTTCCGTACTCCGCCCGTCTAGCCAGAACTCTGAATTTTATTCTCACACAGAGGACTATTTCCTCGTGTGCGGATTGGGAAGCCTGGGACAACAATGCGTAACCATTCTGCGAGAGTTTGGAGGGCGGGTCAGTGCTATTGATCAGCATAAGCCCGATACCTGGGATATTCCTGACATTCCTGAGTGCTTAGATCGCCTATGGATTGGTGACTGTCAACAAACGGATGTGCTAAAACAAGCTGAAATCGATCGGTGTCGAGCCATTTTGTTGGTTACGAGCAATGAGCAGGTTAACATCGAAACCGCATTTGCTGCGCGACTCCTCAATCCTGCGGTCCGTTTGGTGGTGCGTTCAGCCAAGCAAAATCTAAATCAACTCTTAGAACAGCAGTTAGGGAATTTTGTAGCGTTTGAACCAACCCAACTGTCAGCTCATGCATTTGCCTTAGCAGCAATGGATCGAGATATTTTAGGCTTTTTCCATCTTGATGGAGAGCAGTTTCGGGTTGTTCACTACACAATTCAAACTGGTCATCGCTGGTGTAATACCCGACGGGTGTATGAGTTGAACAGCAGCAGTCGTCGCGTCTTACTGCATCGCTCAGCCACGGATCCCGTGACCGAGCTCCATCAATTTCATCAATGGAATCCGATGGATCGGATTTTAGCTGGAGATGAGGTCGTGACGCTGGAACGATTTCAAGGTCATGGATCGGAACGGGCAGCGTCTACCCAATCGTCTTCCATCTTTGAGAAGGTTAGGCTTGCATTGCGGCGTCTTCAGCCCTCTCTGCTGAGGCAGTATATCGAACAATTTCAGCACAACACCCAAGGAAATCAAATTCAGCGGGTCGTTATTATTTGCGGTCTCACAATTTTAGGATTGGTTATTTTGGGAACAGCTCTATTCTGGCGCAACTATCCTAATCTGAACGTTTTAGATGCTTTTGTGGCAACGGCTGTGCTGTTACTGGGCGGCTTTGGCGACCTATTTAGTGAGTTAACGATCACCAATAGTGGCATCCCTCAATGGTTGCGTCTGTTTGGGCTGTTTTTGACCCTGGCTGGAACTGCATTCGTAGGTGTCATTTATGCCCTACTGACCGAGAAACTCTTAACACTGCGATTGCAATTTCTCAGTCGTCGTCCTCCACTTCCAACCCAAAATCACAGTATCGTGATTGGTCTGGGGCAGGTTGGGCAACAGGTTATTGCCCTATTGCAAGAGTTAAAGCAATCCGTGGTCGGAATCACCGATTCTCAAATCCCCCAAGCCACGTTTCTCCCGCAAACACCGATCGTTTTTTCGAGCCAAAATACGGCACTCACCAAGGTCAATCTAGAGTCTGCAAGGAGCGTCGTTGCGGTAACGGCAGATGAAATGCAGAATCTTGAGTTTGGACTCATGGCTCACGCTGTGAATCCGAACTGTCGTTTAGTGATTCGCACCTACAATCGTCGCTTCAACGACAACGTTGCTCGATTATTTCCCTATGCTCATGTGCTCTGTGTCTCTGCGCTCTCCGCTGAAGCTTTTGCTGTCGCCGCCTTTGGCGAGAATGTTCTCAATCTCTTTCGTTTGCAAAATCGCACGATTTTGGTGACGGAATACCAAATTGAGTCGGATGACACGTTGAATGGGTTACTGCTTTCAGAAGTGTCTTACGGATATGGCGTTGTTGCAATTGTGCATCAAAGAGGAGGTAGCGGTTCATGGACTACCATGCCATCGGATGATAGTCGTTTACAAGTGGGCGATCGCCTTGTGGTGTTAGCGACAACTACGAGTCTCCAGCGGATCGAGAGGGGGGAAATGGCACCTCGACAATGGGGGATCTGGATTGAACGGCTGTTAAGCCCAACGACTGCCTTTGACGCAGGCTCGGAGCTAGCACGGGTGTCTGGATGTGATCTGAATTTGGCTCGAACGGTCATCGATCAGATTCCAACCCAGTTTCCGATTGCGCTCTACAAGCACCAAGCACTGAGACTGGTTAGACGCTTGAATAAACTACAGGTGATGGCACAGATACGATCGTTTGAAGTGACCCAATCGCTGGGTACCACACGTTAGAGAACTAAAGCGATCCATATAGAGAGAGCGTTGTCCCCTCCTATGCCATCGTTACCACGAGTGCAATGCTCTTAACTGCGGCGTTTTCTTGAGCTGGTGGGCGGCCATGCGGGTTAACACGTCATCCAGAATCGTAATGGCTTCTGCAATGAACGCGCCTTTGTTTAACA
The DNA here is from genome assembly GCA_015272205.1 of Synechococcales cyanobacterium T60_A2020_003. Taxonomy (NCBI): domain Bacteria; kingdom Bacillati; phylum Cyanobacteriota; class Cyanophyceae; order Synechococcales; species Synechococcales cyanobacterium T60_A2020_003. Next base: position 11,110 of record JACYMB010000028.1, read on the forward strand.
TGACGCATTCCGCTCGTTCGGCCATTGCCGCATCGGTCATTTCTCCACGGGAGGGTGCGCCTTTTTTCACGAGACTCTCTAGAACCTGGGTTGCCCAAATGACCGGAACATGGGCGGCCTCACATAGCCAGAGAATTTCCTCCTGGATTTCGGCTAGGCGCTGATACCCAATTTCAACGGCTAAGTCTCCTCTGGCAATCATGACTCCAAAGGCTTGCTTCCCTGCGGCATGAATTATCAAGTCTGGCAGGTTAGATACAGCGATCGCCGTTTCAATTTTGGCAACAATGGCAGGCTTGGAGGCGCGATCGCCCAACCGATTGTTGAGTTCACGCTGCAGGAGTTCAATATCTTCAGGCGTTTGTACAAAGGAGTAGCCAATAATATCGGCGTGGGTGGCCACAAAGTCTAGATCGGCTAAGTCTTTTTCGGTGAGGGGGGTTAGGGGTAGGACTGTATTGGGGAAATTCAGCCCTTTTTCGGCACGCAGTTTGGCTCCCTTTGGACTGGTGTGGGTTACTTGGAGGAGGAGGCCAACCTGTCCATCGGGTAGAGGGTAGTGGCTATCTATAACTTTGGTGCGAATCTTACCATCGTCGATATAGACCAGCGTTCCCACCTCCAGAAGATCGAGAATTTCAGGAACGGTACAGCAAGTTTGAAAATGTTCAATGGAGTCAGAGCTGGATTGATCCGATGGTTGAGCGATGAGATCGTCAGGGATATGTCGAGCAAGGATGATTGAGTCGCCTCGAAATAGACGAGTTTTGTCTCCGGGAGCAATGACAGGCCCCGTCCGAATTTTCGGACCGCCTAAGTCCATCATGATTTTACACGATGCTCCGGTCTCTTGTTCTGCCCGCCGAACATGGTCGATCATGCGTGTCCAAGCGTCAGGATTATCATGGGCGCAATTAATCCGCACGCAGTTTGCACCGCATCGCAGCATCTCACGCACGAGGGTGTAATCGGTTGCGGCTTCCGTCGGCAGCGTAACCATAATTCTGACCTGTCGCTCAGATTGAGTGGAGCCAAATAATGCCTCGGTGTTGTGTTGCAGTAGACGATTACCTTCAAAAAAAGACTCGATGGGGGGACGATTCGGATGGGGAGCCGAGGCCGTGCCACAAATAATTTCTAGCGTTGCAATGACCGCATCAAGATTAGGCATAACCCGTGCCTCAATCCGACCCAAGGACGACAATCCCCACGGCATCAATGCAGCTTGAAGAGTGCGCAGATCGTGGCGACGCAAGGATAGATAGTGTGCCAAATTCAAGGCACTGGGCAAGAATTCGGGGCGCTGAATGTGCGATCGCCATTCTTCAAACAGGTGTTGTCCTTCATGCTCCACGGTTTGGTGTAGAGCGTGCAGAATAGATAGTAAGGTATGGGGATTTGAGGGGTAGATGATATCCCCATAGGTATCGCGGGTATCGGACACTGAACTCTGCATAGGTTCCTCTTCAGGTCATATTTCAATCAGGACTTAAAATCGGTTCAATGCTGGGGGTGGAACTGAGTGGACTCGTGATTAGCGATCGCAACGATTGGCGCTGTTCTAAGGAGAGATAGCGCTGCTGAATGGGTTGCCACGTTTGCCAAAACAGGGTTTGGTTCTGCGCCATCATTGCCTTGACGGTAGGCAGTACCGTTTCCAGGTCAGACCGCAGCACAGACTCTAAAAATTGACGTTCCACCGCTTGATCCTGGAGTTCGCCTAGCCGATCCTGCATCGTTTTAAGCTCCTCCATCCATTGCTCATAGGATTGCTCAGGCTTTGTTGCATGATTAGAAAAACGGTCAGGTTCGCCTTGAGAGTGTCCTGGTATTAACCTTCAACCTTGTAGCTATCGGGTTTAGCGATCTGAATCATGCGGTTGAGCGCAACACATTTGATGAACAATTCCACGGCTTGATTGTCAAATTGACGTGCACTGAGATTGCCCCCAAAAATAGTCTTAAAGCGGAACATGGTAGTTTCAGCAATCGAACGACGATGATAGC
>JACYMB010000029.1 GCA_015272205.1 Synechococcales cyanobacterium T60_A2020_003
CTCATCTGAATTCTGCTTGCTGCTTTCCTTTTTGGATCAATTGGATAAAGTCGAGCTCAGGACATCGCCTAAACACCTCTCGTGCTGTCAGACTCTTGATCATGGTGACTAGCTTTGTCACGCTGTAGGTTGGTACTGACTGCACCAGAAGGTGCACATGGTCTTTATCCACACCGATCTCAATGAACTTAATCTCATAGCGCTTCTCGATTTCTAGGCATACTTCTCGTAGGACTGCATCAACCTGTTCGTCAAATACAGCCCGTCGATACTTCGCTGGAAACACTAAGTGGTAGAGCAAAACGGTAACGTTATGGCTTTTATGGATGTACTCACTCATCCTGGCATTTTACGCCGCAGAGCGGCGGGGAATCGACCCGCAGGGATTGAACGTGGCTCCCTCGATCTGGTAAAACGTCTAGTCCAATACGGCGTTTCGTCGGATGAACGCAGTTCCACGGGCGAAACCGCCCTGATGGTCGCCGCAACTGAGGGTAAACTCGACATCGTGCAATGGCTACTCAGTCATTCCCCAGACATCAACGCCGAAAACCATGAAGGGGAAACCGCTTTACATCTCGCTGTTTTGCAAAATCACACCGCCATTGCCCTTGAACTCTTAGCCTACGGAGCTGATCCCAAACGAGTCACCCATGCTGGAGATACGCCGCTCCAACTTGCTAGCCTCAATGGTCATGTAGAAATTGTGGATGCCCTACTCAGAGCCGAGGGGTATTCCGAACCCAGTGACATTTTACAAGGGGCATTAACCATCGCCGCCCTGTATGGACATCCTGACATTGTGGCCAGTTTTCTAGACGCTGGGGTGAACCCCAATATCCTACTTCCCAATGGCAAAACGCTGCTGATGCAAATGGCTGAGTATGGGCATCTGCAAACCCTCAAGCTGCTACTTCAATCAGGTGCTAATCCGAATGAGCGGGATCCGTCAGGGGCAACGGCACTGATGTGGGCGGCCTATCGAGGTCAACTTGACGTGGTGAGATGTTTACTCCAGTTTGGCGCAATGCCTGATCTTAAAAATCAAGGGGGCTATACAGCGGCGATGTTGGCAGAGCTAAACCGTCACAGCGAGGTTGTTGTTTGCTTAGATCAAGCTGCGCTTCAGGAAAAATTGGAGTAAGGCTGCGTTGCGATCGCCTATGCCTCAATCTGTCGGCTCTTGTCCCAGGTGATCCGCAAGTATTAACGATCCTTACAAGTCCGGGCGTTGGCCTACCGTGATAATCTCATAATAGATAGGGCTTATAGATTCTATCGATAGCTGGGTCTCATCTCTCCTGGGCAGTCTTACTCATGGTGGAGTTGAGGGGTCGGTTAGGTATGGTCGTGCTGAGCATCGTAAAATGGTGATCACCGCATCCCATTTCGTGTGACCATTGATTGTAATGCCCTGGTTTTACACATTGATTCGTTGAATTAGCAGTTTGTAGGAGCGATCGCACGCATGGGTTTAATTAAGAAGCTACTTGGCGGTATATTTGGACTTCTGTCTGGTATTCTCAAAATCTTCGGTATTGGTAAGTCTGAGTTCTATGTAGAACTAGATGAGTCAAAGGCTGTTGGCACTACTCCTGCAACCCAACCTGCACCTGCCAAAGTTGAGGCTGCCCCACAGGCTCAAGCAAGTGCCGTTGCAGAACCTGCCGTTGTTACGGTGGAGCAACCTGTTAATCGGCTCGAACCCCAGCCTGTAACCGCAAGCGCACCCGCTGCGCCTAAGCCTGATCCGTCTAAGTCCTCAGATACATTTGCCCCTCAATTTCTGGTTCCCAAAGCGCAAGGTGGCCGCCGCCGTCCTGGCCCTAGCCTCAGTTCATTCATGGATCTAGCACGGGAAGTGAATCCCTCCCTTCGTGGGTAGGAATCGTCTAGAATCAAAATGTTCTTGTGCAGAGCACTCTCCTCATGGGAGGGTGCATTATTTTTTGAGTGCTTGAATTAGCCTCGAATCGATGAGCTGGCGATCGCGCCTCTCCTTGAACAAGAGCCGGAAAAGAGTTGTCTCCTATCTCCCTTTCTAGCCACTGATATCAAGTCTGCTGAAATGCTCACGAAAACCAACCCTGTTTTTGGCGCGGCGCAAGCGTCGCGCCAAAAACAGGGTTGGCTTTTTATCCCGACATGATATGAACTGCCATTACTTCGATTCAGACAAGATTAAAAAAAGGGCATAGCAAACGCCACACCCAAACTCAAGAGTCTTCAATAACAGTTGAGTCTATTTGCTGACTCAACTCGCAAGACGCTATTTCTTCTTAATATCCTTCGCCATATTCCGGAACATATCCATACTGCTATCTGCTTTGCGACGCTCACCCACAGGCGTGGCAGAGGAGACAGATTGAGAGGGTTCACGCGCCGTGTCATCAAAGAGAGGATTGGAAAGAGAGGAAGCTTGGGGCGCAGAGCCGCTACGCATATCGGTTGCAGAAATCTCAGCTTCGTAGACACCTTCTACTTTACCTTTGGGAAAGGTATGCTTAATTTTCTTCGGTGTCCGCATGTAGTCAATATTGCCTAGCGTTTTTGCGGAATCCGGATCCAAGAAATAGGCACCTCCATCCCGTGTAGGCTTCTGTGATTTTACGGCTTTGGTAACAGCGTCTCGCGTATCAACGGGTGACTTCTTTGATCCAAAAAGATTGCGGATAAATCCTGTCATTGCCTTTTCTGCCCATCTGAGTTCAATTTTTAACTCTATATTAACTGATGTAACAATCCTTTAAGCTATCGCTTCCGGGACTTTTCAGAGATCGGCTCACAGATCGGTCACGATTCGATCAAGCAACTGCTGAATGGCGATCGCATCTGGCGCATTGGGAGCCATCTCAAGATAGGCATGCAGATCCACCTGAGCTTCTGTCCACCGCTGCATTTGGTAGTAGAGTAAGCCGCGATCGCGGAGTTCCGATCCTGCCTTGGGAAAGAGAAATAAAATACGTTCGGTTGCCGCTAGCGCTTTGGGGATATCCTGACTATTCAAATAAATAAATTTCAAATTGGTCAGCATTCGCGCCAAAAAGTGAGGAGCGTCTACGGGGCGCAGAAACTCGTCCCGCCACTCAGCCGCACCTCCATACAGTTGCTTCAATTTGTCCTGACAATCTTCTACAAAGAGCACGTCTCCCGCATTAAACGCATCAACAAATATAGTCATGTCCCGCGCCGTGGGTTTAATGAGAAAATGACCCGGCAGGCCAACTCCAACCATTGGGAAATCAATGCGCTGTGCAACCTCTAAGTAGAGAAGAGCAAGGGTAATCGGTATTCCTAGGCGACGATCGATGACCTCGTTCAAAAAGCTGTTGCGTGGGTCGTAGTAGTTGGCTGCGTTTCCTTTGAACCCTAAGTCGCGGTACAGATAGTCATTCAGAGTTTTAATAATGCGGAGAGGATAAAGGTCCGACGGGAGGCGATCTTGGACTTCCGCAGCCATCGTATCCAGAGCATTTAGATAGGCATCCACGTCTAGCGCCGGGTATTCCTCTTGAGCAATGTAAAGGGCGGCACGCGCTAGGTTAATTTCGTTGGGTGACTGACGGGTTTCTTGATAAAAACGCTGACGAGCAATGGAGAAGTCCATGAAATAGTGTTCCAGTGTCCAGTAATCAACTTGCTTCCCGGAGGCGATCGAGTAACCACGATAGCCGAACCTTCGCAATTTCTAAGCTTTCCAACAGACGCGGATTAGGTTCATCGTCATCCAGTTCTCGATTAAAGTCTTGAGCCTTATTGCGCCCAACCTGCTGAATGGTACTCCGCAGGCGATCGCACAAGAGCACCGCCATGGCTCGATAGAAATTGGACGCAAACGAGACATCATGGGACAGCTTGGAGTTAAGCTGCGTTCGCGGAATCACCCATAACGTCGCCTCTTCCAAGGCTTTCACCGTAGCAGATGGCAGTCGTGAATCGATAAATGAGATCTCTCCAACCACTTCCCCCGTCGATAAGGTTGCAACCTTTTGGCCGTCCAAGGCGGACGAGAAAACTCCTAAAGTCCCGTTCAAGATAATGTATAGCGCATCACTAGGTTCGTCTTCTCGGATCAGTATTTCATCCGGCTGAAGTTTGCGTCGCCGGCCTGTTTTCATCAACCATTCAAAGTCCCGATCGCTCAACTCTGCGAGAATATATAGTGCTTTTTTCATGTCCTAATGTTCAATCCTTGCCTGTGCAGCACCCGCAGGCGATGCTTAAAACTGATGCAGGACTATTCTCATCCCCATCCTGAGTGAGTTGACACTGACACCCTGACGCGGTCAGAAAATTTTATATCTGTATGATAATTAGAGAGATCCCATGGCTTGCCCAGCGATCCATCCCGTTGTCCAGGCACTTTGGAAGTTAAACCCCCCCGTGACGCCGTCGATATCTAGGATTTCGCCTGCAAAGTAAAGCCCTGGGCAGATGCGGCTTTCCATCGTCTTGAAGTTCACCTCATTCAAGCAGATTCCACCACAGGTTACAAATTCGTCTTTAAACACACCCTTTCCTTTGACAGAATAGCGCCCTTGGGTGATTTCTGTTACCAGGCGCCGCAACTCTTTTTTGGATAGTTCTGCCATCCGGGTTAAGGGATCCACGGTAGTTCTCTCTAGCAAATAGACCCAAAGTCGGCGCGGTACCTGAATTGCGTCTATATTGGCGATCGCCCGTCGAGGATGGGAGGCTTTTAATGTCACCAGACGTTGATATAACGTTTCGGCTGTGTCGTGAGGACACCAATTGATCTGCAGCGTGGCTTGATAGTGGCTGTCATGGAGCGATCGCGCCCCCCACGCCGATAGCTTCAAAATCGCGGGGCCACTGAATCCCCAATGGGTAATTAAAACGGAGCCAGCTTGCTCAATTGGTGTTGAGGCTGATGTCCAAAGTTTGGTGCGAACGTCATCCACCGCAATTCCAGCAAGCTCTCGCAACTTGGGATCGGGTACCGTGAAGGTGAAGAGTGACGGAACGGGTGGCTCAAGGGTATGACCGAGGTGTTGGGCAATTCGATAGCCCAGGGGATGGCTTCCTGTTGCGAGTAAGAGGCGATCGCCCACGACACTCTCTCCCGACTTTAATACCACCTCAAACTGATAGCCACGGGGTTGAACGGCTTGCACCATGGCTCCCGTCCAAACTCTTACCCCAGCATCCCAAGCACTGGTCTGCAAACAGTCCACAATGGTCTCGGAGGTGTTAGTTACCGGAAACATGCGTCCATCCGCTTCCGTTTTGAGAGCTACCCCCCGATTGTCATACCATTCCACCGTATCGCTCGGCTGAAATCGACTAAATGCCCCTAATAATGCCTTGCTACCCCGCGGGTAGTGCTGCACCAGTTGCCTCGGCTCAAAGCACGCATGGGTGACATTGCACCGCCCACCGCCCGAAATTGCCACCTTCGTTAGGGGCACTCGTCCCGCTTCCAGAAGTGTGACCCGATGATGGGGATAGGTTTCTGCGGCGGCGATCGCCCCAAAAAATCCGGCTGCGCCACCGCCAATTACCACAAGATGCAGCTCTGCTGGCTTAGCATTGAAGGTAGACTCATCATTTAATGTAGTCATACGTGAAAGATCCTTGAAGACAACCTGCTAGAAAAGCAATTTTTCTGGGCATACTAATCTGGGCATCCTCAGGCAACAGTTCTGGGCATACTAGATAGCAGAAGTCTTCACGTATGTTGGAAACTTAGGCGTTGCATTCATCACCACAAAGGACTTTGTAAATATGGCGTCATTAGAAAAACTGCAACCTGCTAGTCAGCGCGATGTAAGTGTGTACATGCCGTATTACCAAGGTAACAAACGGAATGCGCTACCCTTAGCCATTAGCTTGTACCAGCAGGGCAGCATTGAGGGTACTCGCAAAATTGAAGGAGGTGAGGGCATTCCGTTCGTTGCGAGCTGGAGTGTATCTCCGTTACCCGCAGACCTCACCCGTTGTCGCATCCAGTTTGATGGCAGTGCAGAGCTTAGCTACGAAATTGTGATGGCCAACTTTGAGTTCATCAATTTTCTAATTGAGGTTCTATTTACCTTCAAACGGCTACGTACGATTGACTTCTCTCAACCTTTTTACCGAAAGCTTCTGCGCATGGACGATTAGAGTGTTTGCACAACGGCTGCTAATACAGCGAATCCTCCTGAGACGCTCGCAGATGATCGGTATTGGATAACTGCTCTAGGTTGGAGAGTTCTAGAGGCATGGCCTCTTCTTTAACGGCTGGCAGTTCATTAAGGTTAGGCAGCTCCACCAACTCCTCATCCCGCTCTTTAAGATCAAGCGGTATCGCTAGGGGTTCAGGACGTTCGATCCAGCAGCTTGCCACAGGTAGGGTCTTCTCCATATCATCCAGAGGCCGGGGAATCAGTCCAACGGCATGGAGTTCCCCGATACGCTCTGCTTCGCTCATGCCTGCTTCTAGGGCAACAGCGACATCCGCAACTCGCCCACGAACAATCGCAGTACACAGCCCATCACCAATGACTTCGTAGGCAGCGAGGTGTACATCCGCTGCCTTCATCATCGCGTCGCATGCGCCTACCATTGCTGGAAACCCGCGGGTTTCGATTAGCCCAACGGCCTGATTCCGCAAACGGTTATAGCCAGGTTCGGTCATCGCGCGAGATAAACGTTGCCCAATAGGGAGTACGGCATCTAAGTTAGGCAGCGGTTGCGCAATAATGGATTTGGAAACAAACTGTCCAAACTTTTCAGCCGTTTCCGCTCCAACCTCAACGGCAATCCGAATATCTGAAATTCCGCCTCGAACAACGGCGGTGCAGTATCCACTGCCTGTTTTTTCATAGCCGACTAGAGTTACCCCTGACGATTTCAGCATCATGTCAGCCGTAACAATAATGGCGGGGAAGCTACGAGTCGAAACCAGCCCCAACGCCATATTGCTGAAATCATGAGGCGATCGCCCCACCTTAGGCGCAGAACGCGCCAGGATCGGCTGTTGGTTCTTTTGCACCTCCATTGCGCTTTCCCCCTATCCACGAGACAGAAACACCCAGTCGGCTGCTTCCACCCTATTTACGTCTTTCTGCCAACACCTAGCGTTCAAAATGGACTCGTCATTCTTGAATAAAAGATTCTGCCTCCATTCTAAAGGCTGTCTCTCAATTCACGCTTACTACGAACTATCAGGATGATCAGAAGATGATGTCGGGGAATCCAACGGCTGACGATGGGGAAACATCATAGTGATCACTCGATCTAAGGATGCTCGACCGTAGACAATGCGCTGCGTTGTTACGCGGGTTTCCTCAACATGAACGTCTACATTTTCTGCATTTGTTGATACGGAAGCCGGAGATCCCTTCTCCTCAGATTGTTGGTCATGAGCACCGTTTTGGACAGAGGGCGTAACCTGATCTTCAGAATGATGCTCTTTACCTTTCTGCACCGTGGAATTAGATGACTCAGAAGGCGACTGAGCGCTTACAGTCGGCATCTCTAAGGTACTCAGGGCGCTATTTGCGGGAACAAGTTGCCCAGGTTGCAGGGCATAGTTTACGAGAGACACATTAGCTCCAACACAAGACCCTGCTCCCAAAAAGCACGACCCGAATACTAGAACCCCCGTGCCCAGCGTAACGCCTTCTTCAATCTCAATCGTGCCGGAAACAGCATGGATAATGCTACCCCGTCCAATGCATACGCCTGCCCGAATCACCACCTGAGCAGAGGCATCTGCTTGAATCAGCACTCCGGGCGCGATCGCCGCACTTGGATCAATGACAACCGATCCACAAATATAGAAATGGGTATCACTGATGGGCGATCGCGATAGGGCATGCATAAACTCAACCCTTGAGCTACAGGAAAAAAGGTGGAGTCATAGTACAGGAATCCGGCACAGTCCACACTCTATGGATGAACCAGGACTCTTGCCCTATGGGCGCTGAATCATTAACTCACCAACTCGTCGTTTTGATTGGACATCAATGCCAATCACCCGGACGTACTCGCCACGATGCTCGGCCATACACGCCTCTAGTGCGGCAACCACTTCGGCTGGTCGCGTAGAGCTGATCGGAGCGCAGCTTGTCCATGACCCAATCCGGAAGCGACGCTTATCCGCGTGCTCTGTACCAATTCGATAGCCCTGCGATAACAGTTGACGGACTTGGTCTACTGCATCTGCGCTCAGTCTGCTGCTGGTCTTCGGCACAAAATAGTCGCTAGACCTGCCATTACCATTGCTAGTTCCATAGGTAGACGACGAACTTCCGTAACTAGCCGTGCTAGCGGCATGACTTGCAGACGCAGAAACGGGAACATCTCCTGGACGCTGAATCATCAGTTCAGCAACCCGGCGCTTCGATTGCGTATCAATACCAATCATCCGGACGTACTCGCCACTGTGCTCGGCTATGCACGCCTCTAGTGCCGCGATTACATCTGCTGGACGACTCGACTGCACCGTAGCGCAGCTTGTCCATGACCCAATCCGGAATCGACGCTTATCCGCATGCTCAATACCAATGCGATAGCCCTGGGACAAAAGTTGACCAACCAGATCCGCAGCCTCAGTGCTCAACCCACTTGCTCTGCTGGGCGCATAGCTAGCAGAGGTATGGGAGGATGAACCCCCTTGGTAAGAGCCAGCCGCAGGACGCCCACTCGGAGCAGCAGAAGGTTTATCATCGGCACGTTGAATCATCAACTCAGCAACGCGACGCTTTGACTGAGTATCAATACCAATCATGCGGACATATTCGCCACTGTGCTCCGCAAGGCAAGCTTCCAGATCCGCAATCACATCTGCGGGTCGAGTCGATGCGATCGGGGAACAGCTTGTCCAAGAGCTCGCACGGAAGTGGCGCTTATCTGCGTGTTCCGTACCAATTCGGTATCCCTGGGAAAGAAGCTGATTCACTAGATCAATAGCTTCTTGACTCAAAGAACCCCGTGCTGAGGAAGCGCCATACCCAGAACTTGCGGGCGACGAGTAGCTATAGGAATTGGCTGCGTTGGCACTACTCGAATGGCGATAAGAGCTTCCACCCCCATTCGATCCCCCGTTTTGTTGCCCTGGACGATGAATCAGTACTTCAGCAACCCGACGCTTCGATTGGGGATCAACACCAATCAGGCGAACGTAGTCACGATCATGGCTCGCAAGTTGCTCCTCCAGAGCTGCCAGAACATCACTAGTCCGACTAGACATAATCGCCCCACCTGTCTGCCAAGAACTCGTTTGGAACCGCCGCTTGTCGGCATATTCTGTAGTAATGCGATATCCCTGCGAGAGCAACTGCTGTACCTGTTCGGCTACTTCTGGATGTAATTTCATACTTCCTACCTGTCTTGATGATTCTTCGCTGGACTGACCCGTTTCTGGAGTATCTGCTTGATAAATCTGTTCTAACTGATGGCGCACAGCGGTAACCTGCGAAATTGGCGCAGCACCATCTCCTCTTGATTGAACCGCTTCTTTAATGCCGGATAGATGATGGACAAAGTTACGATCCTGAGCTTGCACGTCAGGGAGTGCTTCCGCTTGCTGCTGAGACGTAATGACTGCCCCAGAGGGCACAAGCTTACCAGGTGGAATTTCCACATCCTGGATCAGGGCATGCATTAAAACAACGCAGTTATCCCCCAACCGAGCATTAAAAATTGTGGATCGGAACCCGATAAAACAGTTATTCCCGATATAGGCAGGGCCGTGAATCAATACAAGATGGGTAAGGGTCACATTTTCGCCAACCCAAACCGAATATTCTTGCTGGTCGTCTCCTAGAACCCGCCCTTCCTCTAATCCGTGAACAACAGCCCCATCCTGAATGCGACTGCCTTCACCAATCCTGAACGGACTGCCAGCATCGGCACGAATTGCAGCTCCAGGCGCAATGGTGACATTTGCACCTACACAAACCTCTCCAACAATGTTGGAAA
>JACYMB010000030.1 GCA_015272205.1 Synechococcales cyanobacterium T60_A2020_003
GACCAAACTTGCGGCAACGTGGTCTTGGGTCGAGAGGGGATTGCTGGCAATTAGGACGGCATCGGCTCCGGCGGCCTTGAGGGCGATCGCCAAGTGAGCTGTTTCCGTCGTCACGTGACAACAGGCAACCAACCGAATTCCTGCTAGCGGTTTCTCTTGGGCGAAGCGCTCCTGAATTTGGCGCAGCACGGGCATTTCGCGACCTGCCCATTCGATCCGCTGTCGTCCCTGAGGTGCTAGGGATAAATCCTTCACCTCATGCTTAACTTGGGTTGTAGTGCTCATAAACTCTTGCTATTGATTCCTAGTTACAGTTGTGCGGTTGCGTGCTGTAGTGCTAACTACCTAGCTTAACTGATTGCCCTTGCTAAACCAATTTGCCGAGCCTGTATTTTGGGCTAATCAACACAAAACGATCGCCCTTACGAAAGGAGAGCGATCGCCCGAAGACCATACACAGCATTGATCTGAGAACAATCAAAACCTGGGCTGCAAACGGGAGTTTTGGCGTTTGTTCTAGATAGAGAGTGGTGATTTACGCAAGCTTAGCCCTGGTACAGCCCCAGCCAAGCGAGCAAGCCTTGCCTGGTGACGTACTCAATTAAAAGGGTCAACACAAAGCCAATCATAGCGGCTCTGCCATTGAGACGTTCGGCATAGCTGTTAAAGCCGAATTTGGGTTCGTCAAGCTTGGGGGTCACGGTAGGTTGAGGTTTGGTCATGAAGTTCTTTACAAATCTTTACTCTATCTTCGCAAGGGATCGGAGCGACCGTCAACCCTGATTGAGAATCCCCCAATGTTTCTCAAGCGACAGTGTTCATAAAGCGATCGCCCTAAGATGACGGGCAGCGTCTAGACTAAAGGGCGATCGTCGTCTTTTAGAAACGGTGGGTGGTGGGATCACGCCTATAATTTCCTACCGCGCAATTTACGGCCCTGTCTAAGCTAGAAGCAGTTAGGTACATTGAGGTACGACATGGATATTGGTGTTCCCAAAGAGGTAAAGGATCAAGAGTTTCGGGTAGGCCTGACCCCTAGCAGTGTGCGCGGACTGACGGATCGTGGACACGCTGTTTTTGTCGAAACCCAGGCCGGGATTGGCGCAGGATTTACCGATGATGATTACCGGGCGGCGGGGGCAACGATCGTGTCTACGGCGGCAGAAGCCTGGAATCACGCGATGATCGTGAAGGTGAAAGAACCCCTGAAGTCGGAATATGACTTTATTCAAAAAGAACAGATTCTCTTTACCTACCTCCATTTGGCTGCCGATCGCGCCCTGACTGAACGATTAATTGAAAGCGGCGTAACGGCGATCGCCTACGAAACCGTAGAAGTGGATCATACCCTGCCCCTCTTGACGCCCATGAGCATCATTGCCGGACGGCTATCGGTGCAGTTTGGTGCCCGCTTTTTAGAGAAACAGCAGGGAGGCCGAGGGGTTCTACTCGGTGGTGTGCCGGGAGTACGTCCGGGTCGGGTCGTGATCTTGGGGGGTGGCATTGTCGGTACTGAGGCAGCCAGAATGGCAATTGGTCTGGGTGCGTCTGTCCAAATAGTGGATATCAATCTGGAGCGTCTAGCCTACCTCGAAAACCTATTCGGTTCACGGGTAGAGCTTTTGTTCAGCAGCACAGCCCTGATTGAAACGGTGGTTCCAGAGGCCGATCTCCTGATTGGTGCTGTTCTCGTCCTCGGTCGGAAAGCCCCCGTTCTGGTTCCCCGTAGCCTGGTGGCCCAAATGCGGCCTGGCTCTGTGATTGTAGATGTGGCGGTGGATCAAGGCGGATGTGTGGAAACCCTGCGCCCGACTTCCCATACCCATCCGGTGTATACCGAGGAGGGGGTCGTCCATTACGGGGTGCCGAATATGCCGGGAGCGGTTCCCTGGACGGCAACTCAGGCTCTCAACAACAGCACGTTTCCCTACGTCCTCACCCTGGCAAACAAAGGACTTGCCGCCCTTGAGCAGAGTGAGCCGCTCGCCAAAGGCTTGAACGTGCAGGCGCATAGGCTCGTTCACCCAGCGGTGCAAGAGGTTTTTCCAGATTTGGTTTAACCTCAGGTTTACGGCTTGAGGTGTGAAGGTTCAAGTTTCCAGATGTGCTACTGAGTAAGGGCCTCAAGCCGTAGCCAGTTGCCCGAGCGATTGACGTGACCGATGGCGATCGCCCATTTGCCAGCCAAATCCTGTAAACGCTGATCAACCGTTGGATGCAGGGTGACTAACGATAGGGGTGCGGGTAGACCGTCGATGGGAGAGTCTGGATCAAGCTCAAACCGATAATCCTGTTCACCGAGTTGTATAACGCGCCCTTTGAAATGCTGAGCATTCGACGATGGAATACAGTCAGGATAGGCGATCGCCCCGTCCGCTGTCCGATAATTGCCTTCGAGGGCATAGGTATCAGGATTATCCAAAACCCGACGCTGAACCGTGATCCAGTTTGGATCATCAGGTATGAGGTTAAAAAGAGGAACGATCGCCGCAGGAGCCGTCGGGTCGCTCAGCAAGGCGTCCTGAAGCTTGCGCACCGATAGATCGCGAGGGGCACAACCCTGCTCAATGCACAGGGCGGCGGCCATCCCTGCGGCCTGTCCTAGATTCAAAACCGTGGGCTGGAGACGGGTGGCTCCGTTGGCAATGTGGGACACCGAACTATTTTTTTCGCACACTAGCAGACCCTCCACCGTCGCCGGAATCAGGCAACCGTAGGGCAAGCTAAACGGTGTGCCTGTCCAGCGTCCGCCCCAGCGAATCGATTTGGGATGGAGGGGAAAGTCGTAGCCAGGGTAGTGATGATCGTTGGCGTAGTTGCCAAGGGCGATCGCCGTTACATTTCCAGCTTGATCCGTGGGCAGAGCAGCAACGGCACCTCCAGCGAGGGGCAGAATATCCCGTTCGCAGACCGTGACCTGCCCCTGAAGCCGCCGACTTTCGCGGTAGTAGGGATGGAGGGCATAGGCTCCGCCACCGGGGAAGGATTGGCTGGGAAAGGCATTTGCGGCTAGGCCATAGCGATCGCCCAAGGCCGCCTGAATCGCGTAGGCAAAGTTCTGACTGTGGTGATAGGCGTCGGCTAGAAAGTCCTGCCGCGCTGCGTCGGATTCCACCAAGCGAGATAGGCGATCGCCATAGTCGTTGCCATGGTGAGGCCAGTTCATCATGAATTGGTGGCGTGGCAAGCGTCCGTAGTTCATAAATGCCTCTGCGCCGTACCCTGTCCAAGCATCGGCAAAGGGACGAGGATCGAACTGGGGTGGACGAGGAATGGGAGGGGCGATCGCCGGATCGACATCCTGCAGGATCACCACCCAGGTGGGAGACTGAACGGGATATTTTTCTGTTAATTCCGTTGGTGCAGCGGGGGCACTGGGTTCGTCCCAATTCGTCTGCCAGTCCCACCCCCAGCGATGGGGGACGTCTGCCAGAGCCAGTACATCACCGAGTTCGGTGCCATCGAGGGTAATCGTCGCGTCAACCGTCACAGTTTCAAACTGAACACCGAGAATGCGATCGCCCTGCCGTTCTACTACTTTGGGCGCACCCCCGACAATCCAGTGCAGATTGGGCAACGCGGCAACCCAGTCCGCAAAAATCGCGGCTCCAAGCTGGGGTTCGTAGGTAAAGAAGCTCACCCAGGAATGTTCCAATCCCTCCGGCTGCCGCTGCTGCAATGCTCGCAAAAATGCTCCCCAGATCCCCGTCTGAAAGGCCAGAAGTTCATTCCCATCCGGGGCTGCTACTCCAGCGCTGGTGAGCATTCCCCCAAGCCACCCATACTCGCTGACTAAAACGGTCTTTGCTCCGCGACGGGCAGCTTGAAGGGCGGCGGCAGTGCCCCCGGTGCCCCCACCGACAACCAGCACATCAGCTTGCAGATGATCCATAGTCCTGTCCTGAAGTGACGACATTGGGGCGATCGCACCCTTGAAATAGGGGCGTTTGGGCAAAGAGTGCTCCCAGGATCGACCAATTGATCATGTTAATCCGCGCATCGTAAAAGGTGACATCAAAAAGGGCGAAGGCGATCGCCCCTCCAAAGGCCAGCAAGTATCCCAACATCAACGCTGATGAGGGAGTAAATGCTTTTTGGATGAACGTGAGAACGCTGTGAAAATAAATGCGCCCGATCACCAGCGTTAGCCCAATCACTACAAAAATTCCTGTTTCCGTAGTCAGCAGCAACCACAGGTTATGGGTATGCGAAATATAGTCGTACTGGGTATTGGTCGTGAGCGTCGGGTACAGTTCCGCATAGCTGCCCAAGCCCCAGCCCAGCCACGGCCTCTGCTGGAACAGATCGAAGGCGATCGCCCACACCTCCAAACGAGGATCATTCTCGACTCCCTCTACAGAAACGACTCGTCCCGCAAGCCCGACTGATACGATACAGGCCAGCAATACCCCTAATCCGAACAGACACGCATACACCAGACGGCGATCGCTCCGTTTCCGCAGCATAAATCCACTAAAAATTAAACATTGCAGCACCGCCGCTCCAATGCCATTGCGGGATCCAGCAGTGTACAGCCCCACGCCGATTAATCCCAAGGCCAGCGGCAAAAGACGATACTGCCATCGCTGAATGCGGAGTGCGAGCTTGGATACATCGCTCGATAAATCCTCTGATGGATTATTCGTCGGAGCCATCAGTCGATAGAGCCAAAGCCCCAATCCAAGTCCCAGCACGAGAACTAAATAACTGGCAAACACATTGGGATGATCAAAAATGGAGCTGGCTCGGTTTTGGTGGGGGAGCGATCGCGCCCATTCGCCCACGGGAGATTGCCGAAAATCCCGTGGAAGCCATCGCTGCCGGAGTCCCAATTTCAGCACAAACTGGACAATGGCGAATCCGTTAAGGGGAATGCTGGCGATGACTAAACCGAGGGCCAACTGTTCGAGCTGAACCGCAGTCGCCAATACAAACGGTATAATGGCAAAAAGGGCAAAAAACGGTAAAAAGTTCGCTAATTGCAGCAACGCCTCCCCACGAGCGTAGGCAAATGCGCTACTTAACAGCATCAGTCCTGCGATCGCCATCAGTCCAAACCGAGTTACCCGATCCAGCGC
The DNA here is from genome assembly GCA_015272205.1 of Synechococcales cyanobacterium T60_A2020_003. Classification (NCBI taxonomy): domain Bacteria; kingdom Bacillati; phylum Cyanobacteriota; class Cyanophyceae; order Synechococcales; species Synechococcales cyanobacterium T60_A2020_003. Next base: position 5,079 of record JACYMB010000030.1, read on the forward strand.
TGTAGTTGGATAGCGCCGATACAGTGCCCCCATTACGTAAAGGAGGCCAGGAAACGCAACATAGCTCAGGTAAGGAAGGCTAATTAGGCTGTAACGGAAAATGCGAACGCAGCGCTGCACGAACGGAGAAGAATAGGTCATAAACGATGGAGCAAGACTGTGCAAGCTCAACAGCACCACTCAACGGCAAACTAAATTTTGAATTGCTGCGAAACATAACGCAACCTAGAAGAATCACAAACGATGCGTACGAGTCATTAAGAAAAACAAAAATTTTGAATAATCTTAATTTACGCTAAGACATGGATACCCTGGCAGTTGCTCGCTATGCCTCTGACCATTTTGGTCGTTGACGATGACCTCGGAACACGACTATCTGTAAGCGATTACCTTGAACTCTCTGGCTATCTGGTGGTCACTGCACCCGATGGACAGAGCGCAATAGCTATGGTTGAGCAGTATCAGCCCCATCTGATTATCACCGATGTCACCATGCCCAAGGTCGATGGGTACGAATTTGTGCGCCGAGTTCGGACTCAACCCATGTTTCGGCTTTTGCCCGTCATTTTTTTGACTGCGCACAACACGACTGAAGACCGCATTAAGGGCTATCAGCTTGGATGCGATGCGTATCTACCTAAGCCGTTTGAACTCAAGGAACTGGGAGCCGTGGTTCGCAACCTGCTGGAGCGATCGCAAATGATCCAGTCGGAATGGCGGCAGCAGGTGCAGTGGGTCGAGCAACAGCCGTCCCGTGAAAAAGCCGAGTCTCAGAATGGAACCATAGCGGATGCTGTAGGAGACGCAATTGAATTGACGGATCGGGAGCAGGAGGTGTTACTGCTGTTGCTCGATGGCTTGTCAAATGCCCAAATTGGCGATCGCCTCTATCTCAGTCCACGTACCGTTGAAAAGTACGTCAGCAACCTGCTTCGCAAAACGGAAACCAGTAACCGCGCGGAACTTGTCCGGTTTGCCATGGAACACCATTTGGTGGATTAGCCCCATCAGCAACGGCTTCAGAGCGTGTTTAGCGCGGTCGGCCTAAGGTTGTGATGTAGAGAGCCGCCTCGTCCGTCGGGATACCCAGCACCTCATTGACCTCATCATCGAAAAAGCCTGCAATGCCGCTGACCCCCAGCCCTAGGTGAATAGCGGCCAGATTTAGCCGTTGGCCTAAGTGCCCCGCATCGAGGTGAAGATACCGATAGGCGCGATCGCCGTAGGTTTCCACCGCTTTTTGCAGATCGGCGGTATGAAAGAGGACGACTGCCGCATCTCGCCCCAAGTTCTGCTCCAGACATAGTTCATGAAGCTCATGGCGGAAGTTCTTGAACCGAATTTGCCGTAGCTCTTCGGCTTTGGGCGCATAGTAGTAACATCCCTCCTCCAATCCATCCACCCCCGATACCGCGATAAAGGTTTCGATCAAGCCCAGATCAAAGTAATCAGGATGGCGATCCAGGGTTTGTTCGTAGTAGTGGTGGGGATTGTAGGTGAAGTCGAGAACGGCCTTCAACTCTTCGATGGTGATATTGGCACCTGTGTAGGCACGAGTCGAGCGACGCTGCCCAATGGTTTTTTCCAATCCCAGCAAACTCTCTCCCCAGTACACAGGCTGCGTTTTGGTCGAAACTTTGAGGCAAAAGGGAAAATTATATTTGTCTTGAATGGTTTCGTTCAGGGGAGCCGTTGGTGAATCCGCCTGAGTTGCAGATGCACTGACCAATGGCTTAGAAGATTGGGAGGGGTTTGAATCCGTGGCGATCGCCGTTGCGTGGTGGAAATAGGGCAGCAGTTCATCATCCGGAATGGCCGGATAGGACGAATGGATGGGTGACGCGATCGCCGTCGGAGCCAGCGGCAAATTTTGGCGCACATCTAGCAGATCTGCCAGAGCCATTACGGTTAACGTGCCCTCTTGCTGCGTGTCTAGGTACAGCAACTCGTTGACGGCTGCATCGGCAAAGCCACCGATGAGATGGGGACGAAAATCATAGATCGCTGCGGCTAGCTCAATATTGCCGAGGAGGTGCCCTGTATCAAGGCAAATGCGACGGTAGGCGCGATCGCGATACCGCCATGCCGACCGATAAAAAACGGCTGTCGTCACCAATGCCAGTTGGGTGTGATCTAGGGTCGGATGCCAGAAGCAAGCGTTTTGCAGGGCAGCCCAAACATCACTCTCCCAAAAGAGAAGCAGAGAATGGGTCTTCGGCTGGTAGTTGTAAAGTCCTGCGGGGAGGAGCGGGGTGCCGCGCGAAATCAGATAGACTTCGGCAGGATAGAGAGCGCCTGCGGATGGTGCAGCCCGCAGATAGACCGGATCGCCGCTCATCGTCTGCATTTTCGTGGTTAGCCCATAGCTGAGGAAGAATAGATGAGCCAAGCGCCGCCACATTTTTTCTGCTTCATCGGCGGGTGGTTCGGCGTCCTCGCGCTTAACTAGGTAGGGCTTGAGGTCAAAGGAGGTTCCTAGCTTATATTCCTTGTAGGGAATTGGTTGCTTCGACCAATCGATGGATTGAGCCTTTTGAGCCAGCGTTTCACGACTGTATTTTGTGCGGTCGTGGTAGTGCTGGGCAAGAGAAGGTTGAGGTTCCGGCATATTGGCCTCTGAGGAGTTCCACGTCTTATCTCTGATCTTGACACTCTCAAATCGAAATCGGCAGTGAGAAGTTGACAATTTCTCCTCTGATCTGAGCGATCGCCCCTTAGAAATACTGTTACCCAGAACGCTTCTGCGCCTGATACCGCTCCTTAAACCGCTGCTGCTGCACCTTATGATCCACGATCGGAGCCGGATACCCACAGCGATCGCGCTCATCTTTGGGAATTTTTCCCATCACAAGTGCTTCCGTGTCTACACTCCGCAATTCCGGCAACCATTCCCGAATATACTCAGCCTCTGGATCATACTTTTGGGCTTGGCTGGCGGGGTTAAAAATACGCAATGGCTTGGGATCCATGCCGCTGGAGGCACTCCACTGCCAGCCACCGTTGTTTGCAGCCAGATCGCCATCAATGAGCGTCTGCATAAAATATTTTTCGCCCCACTGCCAGTTGATGATCAAATCTTTGGTCAGGAAACTCGCAACAATCATGCGGCAGCGGTTGTGCATCCACCCGGTTTCGTTGAGTTGGCGCATGGCAGCATCTACGATGGGATACCCCGTACGACCGCCGCACCAGGCTTGAAAGAGTTTTTCGTTATTGTCCCAAGGAAAGTCTTTGAACGGTTCACGATAGGAGCCTTCTGCCAACTCTGGAAAGAAAAAGAGGGCGTGTTGATAAAACTCGCGCCACGCTAATTCCTGTTGCCAAGTTTGAACATTTGCACGGGTTTCGTCGCTACGGCTGCGGTTGTAGGCCGCCTGAGCCGCATCCCAAACCGTCCGAATACCGATCGTGCCAAATTTCAGTGCTGCACTGAGCTGGGAGGTTCCGGGGGCAACGGGAAAGTTGCGCTGCTCGTCGTAGGCGGCGATCGCCCCATCACAAAACCAATCCAGTTGATTCTGAGCCGCCTGGGTTCCCGGTTCCAACAGCAGCGGATTGTCCCATTTAAACCCTAGATCTTTGGCAGAGGGAAGGGCGATCGCCCCTGCTTTTTCCGCCGCCTGCTGCTCTTTTGGGGACAATCCCTGCAAATCGTTGATTTGTGGGAAGGGTTCAGCTTTGACTTGTTTGATCCAGTTTTTCCAGAAGGGAGTATAGACCGTGTAGGGACTGCCACTGCCCGTCATCACGGTTTTGGGTGGATGCAAAAGTTGATCCCACCCCGCACAGTATTCAATTCCCGCCTCCTTCAAAGCGTCTGCGACTTGGCGATCGCGCGATCGCGAGTACGGCTCCACATCTCGGTTCCAGTAAACAGCTTGGGCATGGAGAGCCTGCGCCAGTTTAGGAATTTCTTTTTCCGGTGCACCTTTGAGAATCAGGAGATCACTCCCCGCTGCTTGGTAGTCCTCTTTCAGTGTTTTGAGACTGCCGATCATGTACGTGACCCGTGCGGGTGCTACGTCATCCTGATCCAAAATGGACGGGTCGAGGCAGAATATACCAGTGATTTTTGGGGTGCGATCGCGAGCTTGGGTCAGTCCGGCATTGTCCACAATGCGAAGATCACGACGATGCCAAAAGAGAATCAAATCGGTCATGGGGATGGATCACAAAGGGCTTCTTCAATGGTAGTGGAGTTCAGTTGGGATAGCCGGACGCTAGATTCAGCTATTTGACGGATTTTAGATCACCCTCGCAATCGAGAAACGCACGATAATCTACAGTGGAACGCCCCACTTTTTGGTAAGAGTAAAAGGGTTATCGCTCGTTTGGGGCGATCGCCCCCTGTCTCCAAGCGAGAATCGCCTTGCGTCTCTAACGGAGAATTGCACTACCTCCCCAAGGGAGAATAACCTCTTTCAGCCTTCTTCCGGTTCCGCCACGGAGTCTTTTCATGCTACAACTGCACGATTTTGAAGCCGCCCAGCAGCGCATCCAGCCCTACATCCGCAAAACCCCAATTTTGCCCGTCAGCCTTGTGCAGCAGCGTCCAACGGAACTGGGCAATCTATTCCTAAAGCTGGAGTGCTTGCAAGTCACCGGAGCCTTCAAAGCCCGTGGAGCCCTGAGCAAACTCTTCAGCTTCCATCCTCAGGCGATGCAGCGCGGCATTGTCGCGGCATCGGGTGGAAATCATGGTCTAGCGGTGGCTTATGCGGGATGGGTAGCGAAAGTGCCCACGCAGATCTACTTGCCCAAAAGTGCGCCCCCGGCCAAAGGCGAAAAGCTGGAAAAATGGGGCGCACGAGTGTTCTGGGAAGGGGAAACCTGGGACGACGCTAACCGGGCTGCCCTCAACCATGCGGATTCAGAAGAACTGGCCTATATCCACGCCTTTGGCGATCCAGAAGTCATTGCCGGACAGGGCACCATTGGTCTAGAGATCCTAGAACAGCTTCCCAATGTGGACGTGCTATTTGTGGCGATCGGTGGGGGTGGACTGATTAGCGGTGTTGCCACTGTAGCAAAAATTTTAAACCCATCCATCCGGATCATCGGCGTGGAACCGACGGGTGCCCCTACCCTTCTCCGCAGTTTGGAATCGGGTCAGGTTGTGCAACTTCCCGAAATTCAAACCGTTGCCAATACCCTAGCGCCGCGCAAAACAACCCAGCTTAACTTTGAGATGGTCTATCGTGCTGTGGATCAGATTGTGCTGGTCAGTGATGAGGATATGCGGCAGGCGGCTCAGTGGCTTTGGTTTGAGATGGGGGTGGGTGCAGAGTTAAGCGGTGCTGCTGCAATGGCTGCACTCTTGACCAAGAAGGCGGCTGTCTCGCCCGATGAAACGGTGTGTGTGCTCGTTTGTGGTGCTGGCATTGATGGTATTAGCCTAGTGGAAGCGCAGCAGGCCACGATGGCAATCTGATGTTCATTCAGAGGTTTGAGGTTTGAGGTTTGAGTTGGAAATGGGTTGCCACAGAGGAATAGAGGTATATGGTTGAGAAACAGTACTGGCTGATGAAATCGGAACCGGATGTGTATGGCATTGCGGATTTGGAGCGCGATCGCCAAACGCTGTGGGATGGGGTGCGCAATTACCAGGCGCGAAATTTTCTGAAAAGTATGAATCTGGGGGATCTCGCTTTCTTCTACCACTCCAATGCTACGCCTCCCGGTATTGCGGGTTTGATGCGAGTCACAGAATCGGGCGTTGTCGATCCGACCCAGTTTGATCCGAAGAGTAAGTACTACGACCCCAAATCGCCCAAGGACAACCCCCGTTGGCATACGGTGACGGTCGAATTTGTGGAAGCCTTACCCAACCTATTCACTCTGGATCAACTCCGGGAGCAGTTTACCGCGGAAGATCTGCTGATTCTGCGTCGTGGCAATCGCCTTTCGGTGACGCCTGTAGAACCTGGAGTGGCTGAAACGTTGCTGGAGGTGGCGGGATTCCAGCATCAAGGGTAGGGATAGAGACAAATATAAAAGGCGCAATTCTGCTAAAGGGAGACTGGGCACACGTCAGAGATCCGAACATCTATCCGTAATGCAACGTTTCTGCATCAAGCGCGTTACGGCTAGCGAAGTTAGATAGCATGAGTGAAGATTGTTCGTGCCTACACAGGGAACCCGCTTGCTATGCACTTTCCTCGCTCCAGTGGAATTTTGCTTCACCCCACATCGCTGCCAAGTCGCTACGGTATTGGAGACTTGGGTGCAGAAGCTTATGAGTTCGTAGATTTTCTTGCCGCTAGTGGTCAGCAGATTTGGCAGATTTTGCCCCTCGGCCCGACTGGGCATGGGAATTCTCCCTACATGTCCTACTCATCAATGGCGGGCAATCCTCTCTTAATTAGTCCCGATCGCCTGAAGGCTGAGGGATTGCTAACCGATGAAGATTTGGCGCATTTACCCGATTTTCCTGCTGATCGCGTTGACTATAATGCCGTGATCAGCACCAAAATGCCCCTCTTGATTCGGGCGGCAGATACCTTTCGCCAAACCGCATCCGAAGATGATCAGTCAGCTTTTCAGTTCTTCTGCGATCGCCATCAGTTTTGGTTAGATGACTTTGCCCTGTTTATGGCGCTAAAAGATGCCCACAGCGGCCAAAGCTGGTACCAATGGGAGCGGAAAGATCCTCCCCCGCCCGATCCGGATGATGATTCCACAGCGGAAGACGGAAAAAAGCAGAAGAAGGTTCTAATCGAAAGCCTGCTCTCAGATCTTGCTCTGCGGAAGCCTGAAGCGTTGGCGCATTGGCGATCGCAGCTTACAGACGCTATCTATCACCAGAAGTTTTTTCAATTTCAGTTCTTCCAGCAATGGACAGATCTGAAAATCTACGCGAATGAACGGCAAATCCAAATTTTTGGCGATATGCCGATTTACGTTGCCCACGATAGTGCTGACGTTTGGGCGAATCCCCATCTCTTTGAGATCGATCCCATGACGGGAGAGCCCACGCTGATGGCAGGTGTACCACCGGATTACTTCAGTGCAACTGGGCAACTCTGGGGCAATCCCATCTACAACTGGAAAGCAATGGAGCGGGAAAATTTCCGGTGGTGGTTCTATCGTCTAGAAGCATTACTGGAACAAATGGACATTGTTCGCATTGACCATTTCCGTGGCTTTGAAGCCTATTGGCAAGTCCCCGAAGGCGAGGAGACAGCCATCAACGGAACCTGGGAAAAAGCTCCTGGAACGGAGCTATTTGACGCGATAAAAGCGAAAATCGGACATTTGCCCATTGTGGCCGAGGATTTGGGCGTGATTACGCCGGAAGTCGAAGAATTGCGCGATCGCTTTGAGTTTCCCGGCATGAAGGTTTTGCACTTTGCTTTTGGGTCTGACTCGGGTAATCCCTATCTTCCCTTTAACTTTGTTCGCAACAGCGTCGTTTACACCGGAACCCACGATAACGATACAACCGTTGGCTGGTACCAGTCCCTAAACGACTGGGAACGATATAATCTCTTCCGCTACCTGGGCAACATTGGCGAAGAAGGAATCCATTGGGAGATGATTCGCCTTGCCCTAAGCTCGATCGCTAATCAGGCGATTTTTCCCTTGCAAGATGTACTGGGTCTGGGAACGGAAGCTCGGATGAATCGTCCCGGTCAGGGAGAAGGCAATTGGGATTGGCGCTATCGCCGCGAAATGCTGACGTCTGAGCTGAGCGATCGCCTCCGGTCGTTAACGGAAATCTACGGACGGCTTCCCCAGCCGAAACCTACCGAGTAGCAAACCGACGCACGGCAAACAGACTCCCCAGTAAGCCAACAACTCCTCCTAAACTCAGCAATGCTAGGGGTAACACCAGCAGTTGACTCGGAGTGAGCTGAAGGCCATTGGCGAGAAACTGAATGAATTCTGGCTGCTGCCGGAGCAAGCTCGCTAAAGAGCCACGAATGCCAGTGACCAATCCCCACGAGACGACCGCTCCGATCAGACCAAAGGTTACACCCTGCAAAATAAACGGCAGGTAAATCCAGGTTGTCGTTGCACCAACCAGTTCCATCACTTCAATCTCTCGTCGCCGCGCCATCACGATGAGTCGGATTGTGGTTGTAATCACGGCGATCGCCGTTAACGACAGCACCGAAATCATGGCAATGCTGATCCCGTTGAGTCCCTTATCCAGTTGGGCAAGCTGCATGACGGCTTCGTTGATGTACTGCACATCGTCCACGCCCTCTAATTCACTGAGGCGGTTCGCCAACGCGGGGACAACCTCTGGTGATGCCGCTTTGACCGTTAGTTCGTCCACCAAGGGATTTCCGTTAAGCTGACGGGTGGCGGCTTCAATGTCAGAAATTCCTAACTCATTCACCAACGTAGACCAAGCTTCTTCCTTGGAAATCGATGTGACTGACGCAACGCCCGGAAAGGTCTCGACGATAGGGCGTAGGGAATCTGCTTGAACGCCTGTGTTTAAGTAGACTGAAATTTCAAGCTGGCTGCCAAACTGATTCAGCAAGCCCTCTAACTGCCACGAGGATTGAAGGCTAATTCCAAACAAGAACAACAGCACCGTCACCGTGCTAATCGCCGCCCAGTTCATCCAGCCGCCGCGTTTCAGTCCTAACAGCGTTTCCCGGAGCAGGTAGTCGAGCTTTGTGAATATCTTGAACATGGGGTTCCTACACCGCACCAATCGTGCAATCCATGACTATTGATTCTAAGGGGATTTCCTAAAAATGAATCCTGGGGTTGGGCGATCGCGCCTTCCTATCCCTACCCCCCAACAGGAATTATGGGTTCTCCGCATGTTCCAGGCCAGGATTGTTTAGAATAGAGGAAGATATAAATCTTGATACATTACCTCACGTCCTGTAATCTTCAACCGCAGACACCATTCATGACAGCTTCCATTTCCGTCGAAAAAACTAAACTGGCTAAGCCACCGTTGCAGCTTCATTACTTGGGCGATCGCGTACTCCGCCAACCTGCCAAGCGGGTGACCAAAATTGACGATGAAATTCGTCAGATCGCGAAACAAATGCTGCAAACGATGTACAGCGAGAACGGAATTGGGCTAGCTGCTCCTCAAGTCGGTATCCACAAGCAATTGCTGGTTGTAGACTGCGATCCGGAAAATCCTGCAACCCCGCCCCTCGTCTTGATCAATCCTGAGATTAAGAAAGCTAGTCGCGATGTTTGCGTGATTCAAGAAGGCTGTCTCAGCATTCCGAATGTCTTCCTAGATGTCACCCGTCCCGAAGTGATTGAAGTGGCCTACAAAGATGAAAACGGCAAGCCGCAACGCTTAGTTGCGAAGGAACTGCTTGCTCGCGTGATCCAGCATGAAATTGACCACCTGAATGGCGTCATGTTTGTGGATCGGGTTGAAAATTCTTTGGCGCTAAACCAAGAGCTAACGAAGAATGGATTTTCAGTGCAAGCGGTGAAACCTGTTTAGGTCGCGCTGTTTAACTAGGCGCAGTCCTGATTGCTTAGAGGACTGCGCTTTGGCATTTTTGTGAATTGGTGTGTTGGAGAAAATATTGTGACGCCTAAAAGTGGCTTGTTGTTAGGGGTATCTTCCATTGCGGCGATCGCCGCCGTTGGGTCTATCTTTGAACTCTCATCAGGGACGCCACAGCTCGGAATGCTACCAACAGGATTGATTCTAGCCCTCAGCATTCCGGCAACGATTGCTGCCTTCTATGCAGCCGTGCAAGATGCGCGAGCCAATCAATAGGCTAGGCTTTAGCCCTTCGTATAGCTAACCTAGGGGGTGATTGGCTCGAACGGCGATCGCTATTGATGAAGTTTTTATCATAGACCTGGAAATCGTTAATATCTGGTGACTCAACCCCAATCGATGTGACCTAGGCAGGACGATTGGGGAAGAATGGTGAGTAGTCCTGACCTGTGGGTACTGATATCCAGTAACAATGACCCGACATCCTCCCCAGGCTTCATTTCTGCGCCAGCTATCGAGTCCATCGGTAGGCACCTTGGTGTATCCGCTGGTTTATCCAGAGGAGGTGCGGATTGGCCGTGATCCCCGATGCCAAATTGTGTTTGACTCCCAACAGCATGGTGAAGTGTCTCGCCAGCATGCCTGCATTCGCCCCGTATCTCATATCCCCACTCACCCTCTAGCCCAGTGGCAAATTTGTGATCTCGATAGCGCGAATGGTACCTACGTCAACGGTCAGCGTGTTCAGAACTGTCGTACTTTGCGCGATGGCGATCGCATCACCTTAGGTCAGGATGGGCCTCGGTTCATTTTTGAGGTTTATATTCCAACTGAGTATTCCACTCCGGCGTCTGCTAAGCTGACTCCACCGTCGGGCGCGATCGCCCCTCATCGCGTGCCAAAGGGAGAATCTCCTCAGGTCTTCTCGGCGACACCCTCCGCATCCTTCAAGCCAACATCGGATGCCCTATCGCTTAGCCAGATATTTCCCATTTTATCGACAGGCTCCGATCTCCATCGCAAAGCCTACCTATTTCCGGTTCTTGTCACCGTTTCGTTTGTGGTGCTGCTATTTCTCACCATTGGGACTGACGCCTTTAATGGGGTTTTGGCCGCCTATCTTGCGGGGGGAACCTACTATTTTGTGTATCGATTGTGCGGCAAATACAAACCCTGGTGGTTATTGGTCGGATCGGCCTTACTCACCGCGCTGCTGCTAGCTAGCCCGTTACTGACGCTATTTATTGTCGTGTTTCGATCGATTTTGCCCGGTGCGATTCCTGAAGATCTAAGCTCTGTTAGCTTTCCGGTGCTGTTTGTCCGGATGTTCTTTGGGGCAGGATTAATGGAGGAGTTGTTTAAGGCCATTCCCGTCTTCCTGGCCTATGCCATTGGACGGCAGTTGCGATCGCCCTATCGAGAGCAGGTGGGCATTTGGGAACCCCTAGACGGCATTTTAATTGGTACGGCATCCGCCATTGGGTTTACCCTCATGGAAACCTTGGGGCAATATGTTCCCTCTGCGATCAATTCGACCACGCTTGAGGTTGGTGCTGAATCGGGAGCCCTACTGGGTCTACAGCTCTTAATTCCGAGAATTCTAGGTTCTGTTGCCGGACACATGGCCTATAGCGGCTATTTCGGCTACTTTATCGGTCTGAGCGTTTTGCGCCCATCCAAACGCTGGCAAATCTTGGGAATCGGCTATTTCAGCGCTGCCTTACTGCACACCCTTTGGAATTCGGCGGGTGTGGTCAATGTCTTGGCATTAGGAGTCGTCGGCGGCTTATCCTATGCGTTTCTGGCCGCAGCTATTCTGAAGGGGCGCGCTATTTCGCCAACGCGTGAACACAACTTTGCAACTCAATTTCTCTGAGCCAAACCACTCAGTGAGCAAGCTATCCCATGCGGGGAATAGGGCTAAACATCGCAATAAATGGACGAGACTTAAGATAATCAGCCTGTGATGCAGTCTATGAGCCACACCACAGGCTTGATTGGTTGGAGTCTCAGGTTCAAGCGAATACTAAAGATCGTCGAGTACCGCCTCGACGCTTGCAACCGCCTCTTGATTACCTTGAGCGTTATATAGGGATAGCGCTTGCTGAAGCGAGGTTCTTGCTTCATCCGTTCGTCCCCGCTCCAGTAGAGACATGCCCAATAAGTAATGAGCTTCTGGGTTATTGGGATCATGCTCGATAAAATCGCGATAGGCAATGATTGCTCCGAGAGTATCTCCCTTCTCAGTCAGCATTTGACCCAACAAGCGGTGCGCTTCAGGCAGTTCAGGCTGAACCCATGCCGCCCGTTGATAAGCTTCAAGCGCTTCATCCGTATTTCCTTGCGCCCTCAAAATATCGGCAATCTGCAGGTAGGCAAGCCCGTTGTTTGGATCAATGGCGACGACTTGGCGGAATTCCGCTAACCCAGCGTCGATATTTCCGAGGTTGATGTAGGCAACCCCCAAATTTAGGTGCACGTTGCTGTTTCTTGGATCAAGCTGTTCTGCCCGTGTTAGGGACTCAAGGGACTTGGAATAGTTTCCTTGTTGCAGATAGGCAGCCCCCAAAAACTCATGAACCTCGGCATTATTGGGGCTGAGAGCCAAAACCTGTTCAAACGCACCAACGGCTTCGTCATAATTTCCTTGACGCGCTAGAACAACCCCCAGCCCCAGGAACGCCTGGACATCGTTGCGATCATATTGCGTAGCCATCCGATAGGCATCTTCGGCCTCTGCATACCGTTCCAAGTTGGCCAAGCTGTAGCCCAGGGCATAGTAGAAGGCTGGGTTATCGTTCTCAAGGGCGATCGCCTGCTGGTAGGCTTCAACAGCCGCCGCAAAATCTCCCTGCTTGACTTGTACATACCCAATCCCAGAGAAAATGCGAGCGTTGTCAGGCTCAAGAGTAGCCGCTTCTTGATACACACCTAGGGCAGAGCGATAGTCCCTTGCATCCACAAAATCTTGACCTTGTTCTAACAGGTCATCCAAATGGTCATCATTTGATGCCTGAGCAATCAAAAGTTGAGAAGACGCTAGGGCTGGTGAGGACGCAATTCCTCCAAACAGGATGAGACCTAGAGCCAGTGCTGTTGCTTTGTACATACAGTTTAGCACTCAAAAATTATCTAAAGCGTTAGCGTTAACATTCCGTTCCGGCAGGTGATGCAAGTAATGAGCTTTAATGGATACTGTTCTAATTCAGTGACAGTCTATGATTTTAGCAACAACAGACGTCATTCAGGGACGAGTTGTTCGACAATACCTCGGCGTTGTGACCGCAGAGGTTGTTTTTGGCAGTAATGCGTTGAGGGACTTTTTCGCTGGAATTCGCGATATTGTAGGCGGACGAACCGGCAGTTATGAGCGGGTGTTTGAACGTGGACAGCAGGAGGCACTGCAAGAGCTTGAACAGCGGGCGGCTCGTCTGGGTGCAAACGCCGTTGTCGGCATCAAAATTGATACAGGTACGATTAACATTGACCAAACGGGTGTCTTACTTTTAATTACCGCGACCGGAACCGCGATCGCCCTCGATTAGAACCATACTCGCCTATAAAACGAAAGATGCTGGAGAAACGTTCCTGCCAGCATCTTTAATCTAAATTCAAGGACTCTAGCCGAGGGATTCCGCACCAGCGACCACTTCAAGAATCTCTTGAGTAATGGCTGCTTGGCGAGCCTTGTTGTAAGTAATAGACAATCGCTTCATCAGATCACTCGCGTTGTCGCTGGCATTACTCATTGCCGTCATCCGAGCAGCCAGTTCACTCGCCGCTGATTCTTGCAATGCTCTCAAAAGCTGATTGTTCAAATACAGCGGCAGCAGAGCATCCAAAATCTGTACCGGATCTTGCTCGAAGATCATGTCTTGAGGCAAAGCAGTGGGCGCTGGAGCTTCAACCTTCGTGCGCTCTACCTGGAAATCACCGCCACAAGTCGTTAGGCGGAAGATCTCATCATCCACAGGCTCTAGCCCTTGCGGATCGAGAGGGAGTAGAGTTTGAATCACGGGACGAGAGCTAACCAAGGATACGAACTTGGTGTAAATGAGCTCGACCCGATCTACCGTCTCCGATAAAAACAGCGACAGTAGCTCATCCGCAATTTGGGATGCCTCAGAAGCCGTAGGAACCTGCTCCAAATTGGTAAATGATGCGCTGATTGGCTGCTCGCGACGCTGGAAGTATTGATTGGCCTTACGTCCAACGATCACTAGACGATAATCAAGACCCTCAGCCTTAATTTCACGAATTCGTTGCTCAGCACGACGAATCACGTTGGCGTTGTAGCCTCCGCAGAGACCGCGATCGCCCGAAACAATCAGAATGCCGACACACTGAACATCGCGTGCTTTGAGAAGCGGCAGATCGGCATCTTCAAACCGCAAACGGCTTTGCAATCCATAGAGAACTTGAGCTAAGCAATCCGCAAATGGACGGGTGGCAACCACTTGCTCCTGAGCCCGACGTACCTTGGCGGCTGCGACAAGCCGCATCGCCTCTGTAATCTTCCGAGTATTCCTGACCGACTGGATGCGATCGCGAATAAATTTAAGGTTTGGCATAGCTGGATAAAGTACTTAGATTAGGCGTTATCTAAATGGAGGAGCAATGGGTAACCGAGGTCGTTCATTGCTCCTCTGCAATCACTACGCAGCAAAGGCTTGCTTGTATTCAGCGATCGCTTCCTTCAAGAGTCCTTCCGCTTCATCCGTCAGCTTCTTCTCAGATCGGATGATTTCCATGAACTTAGGCTTGTTGCTAGCGAGGTACTCGCGCAGTCCCTTGGTGAAGGCCGTGACCTTGTCGGTCGGAATTTCATCCAAGTAACCGTTCGTACCTGCATAAATCAAAGCAACCTGTTCTGCTACAGACAATGGCGAATACTGAGGTTGTTTCAGCAATTCACGCAGACGCTGACCCCGAGCCAACTGCAACTGGGTTGCCTTATCTAGGTCAGATGCAAACTGTGAGAATGCTTCCAACTCGTCAAACTGCGCCAGTTCCAGCTTCAGCTTTCCAGCAACTTGCTTCATGGCCTTGGTTTGAGCCGCTGAACCTACACGGGATACGGAAATACCCGCGTTTACAGCTGGACGTAAGCCAGAGTTAAACAGGTCGGACGACAGGAAGATCTGACCATCGGTAATCGAAATAACGTTGGTAGGAATGTAGGCCGAAACGTCCCCAGCTTGAGTTTCGATGATGGGGAGAGCGGTCATGCTACCTTCACCCAACTCAGGGCTGAGCTTTGCCGCACGCTCAAGTAGGCGGGAGTGCAAATAGAATACGTCACCAGGATACGCTTCCCGTCCGGGTGGGCGACGGAGCAACAGTGACATCTGACGATACGCCTGAGCCTGCTTCGACAAATCGTCATAGATAATCAGAGTTGCTTTGCCCCTGTACATGAAGTACTCCGCTAGAGATGCTCCGGTGTAAGGCGCAAGATACTGTAGGGTCGCCGGATCGTTTGCGTTCGCAGCAACGATGATCGTGTAATCCAGCGCACCTTTAGACCGTAGAACTTCAACGATTTGAGCAACGGTAGACGCTTTCTGACCGATTGCCACATAGACACACACAACATCTTCACTCTTCTGGTTGATGATGGTGTCAATGGCGATCGCGGTCTTACCCGTTTGACGGTCTCCAATAATTAGCTCACGCTGACCCCGACCCACCGGAATCATCGCGTCAATGGCGGTAATTCCAGTTTGCATCGGCTCATATACCGACTTTCGGTCAATAATTCCAGGGGCAGGTGACTCAATGAGGCGCGTCTCAGTTGCAGCAATCTCACCCTTGCCGTCAATGGGGCGAGCCAGAGCATCAACAACACGACCCAGCATTGCTTCACCAACAGGGACTTGAGCAATGCGACCTGTTGCGGTTACAGCACTTCCCTCACGGATGTTGATACCATCACCCATCAATACTGCACCCACGTTGTCCTCTTCCAAGTTCAACGCGATGCCCACAGTGCCATCTTCAAATTCCAGCAACTCACCTGCCATGACCTTATCCAGGCCATAAATGCGAGCAATGCCGTCTCCAACCTGGAGTACGGTTCCTACATTGGAAACCTTTACATCCTGGTTGTACTGCTCGATTTGCTGTCGAATAATGCTACTAATCTCGTCTGGTCTGATTGCTACCATGAAACTTGCCCTCGCAAATATCTTAGATGGTTCAGTTTTTTGAATCCAAAGCGTTTGAAAGTGTTTGAAGCATTCCCACAAAGAGGTTGGAATGCGTCTTAGTTGCCTGTCAATGCCAGAGAAATACGACGCAACTGGCCTCGAATGCTCGCGTCAAAGACTTGAGAACCGACCTTGATGATGACACCACCAATCAGGTCAGGATCAACGTGAACATCTAGCTCAACCTGCTGACCGCCAGACATATCCACAATCTTTTGGCGAACTGATTCCCGCTGTTCATCGGTTAGCGCCGTTGCAGATGTAACTTCAGCAAGGAGAATTCGCTTCAACTGGCGTAAGAGGGTTTGATATTGCTTACAGATGCCCTCTAGAAAACCAATACGGCGACGATCAACCAGAAGCATCAGGAAATTCAAGATGTATGGATTGGCCTGATCCCCTACAACTTGCTGGATAACTGCTTTCTTGGCTTCTGGCTTAATGAGTGGATTCGACAGGAATTGCTTAAATTCTTGCGACTCACTCAAAAGCTCCAGCAGTTGGTTAACTTCATGACCGAACTGGTCCACTAAGTCGTTATCCTGAGCTAAGCTCATCAAGGCTTGAGCATAAGGCTCGTAAACCTCAGCCGCTACTAAACTTCCCTTCATAAGTTACCTCCTAGCATGGCAATGCTACGATCTACCAAATGCCGCTTGGAATCGTCGTTCAAATCCGATTTCAGCTTGGATTCAACAGTTTGCATCGCCATTGCTACGACCTGCTGACGTAGCTCACGCAGAACTTTATCTTGCTGAGCATCGAGATCTTGAGCTGCCGTTGCACGCATCTTCGCGATATCAGCTGCAGCTTCAGCCAAAATGGCATCACGAGCAGCTTGAGCTTTTTGCTTAGAATCTTCAATAATCTTTTCTGCTTCAGCCTTTGCTTGAGCTAGGCGCTGCTGCTGTTCTGCCAAAGACGATGCAGCTTTCTGCTTGCGCTCCTCTGCTTCCTGAATAGCGGTAGCAATCGATGCACTCCGCTCCGCTAACATATTGCCAAGCGTTTTACGCCCGAAATAAACCAGGACAAAAATAATAATGACCAGGTTGATTAGATTTGTCTCCAGAAGATTGAAATTCAAGGCAAATCCTTCTTCTGGGACGTTTGCAATCCATAAGCTAGCAACATTTGCCAGCTGTATCAGTGTCTCCATGATGCCTAATGTCACTTATGCTCAATCTGCTCGACTTGCCGAAATACACTGGCTGCTGCAAAAGAGAGGGCGATCGCGCAACATCCTTTCAAGAGAATCGCGCCACTGAACTCAATTCCTACAGAAGCTGTGCCCTATGAAACCGTCAGCACCACTCCGATCATCACAAATGGCCACATCAGAAATTGCATTACAAAAAGATTGCAGACTTCAGTGTGGCTATGGAGAACAAAGCAGTGTAGCTAGACTAGCTGCCCACCGAGGAGCTTCTCCAAAATCTGTCGGCTTAAGGAATCAACCTCTTGCCCCAAAGACTGGAGTGCCTCTTGCTTCTGCTGATCCAACTCACGCTGTACCTGCTCACGCTGTGCCTGAGCCTCCTGCTGAGCAGCCGCAATCTGCTGAGATGCAATCTGCTGCGCCTGATTTTGAGCCTCAACAATCACCGCCTGAGCTTGTCGTCGAGTATCGACCAGTTCCTGCTCATATTGCTTGGCAAGAGCTTGAGCCTTTTCAAGACGCTCACGCGCATCAGCTTGAGTGACCCGGATGTATTCATTCCGTTCGTCAATCGCTTTGCCGACTGGCTTATAAAAAACAGCGTTCAACACAACGACCAAGCCAAGGAATTGGACAGCCATCAACGGCATCGTGGCGTCAATATCAAATAGACCGCCGCCACCCTTTTCTGCAGCCTCGGTAGCCAATAGCGTTGTCCAGTACAGCATATTTACCATGCCCCAGACCCTCTACGGATTCGTTAATATCACTACATGAACTGAATGGAGATCCTCAACAAAAAAATCATTAAGGTATCTCGGAATAGGCGTTTCAGGCGTTAAGAATAAGGGGAGAGAAATCTCATCCCCCTATTCAAACCTCGATTACCTACGCGAAGGGGTTGGCAAACAGGAGTACTAGGGCAACAACCAGACCGTAGATGGTTAGCGCCTCCATAAACGCCAAGCTGAGCAGTAGCGTACCGCGAATTTTACCTTCAGCCTCCGGCTGACGGGCAATTCCTTCCACAGCTTGACCAGCCGCGTTACCTTGACCAATTC
>JACYMB010000031.1 GCA_015272205.1 Synechococcales cyanobacterium T60_A2020_003
TGGATACACCACGCTCTTCGGCAACTTCCGCAAACGTTCTGAGTGTTGCTAGGGCATCAACGGTTGCTCGAGCATTATTTAACGGATTACTTGACCCAAGTTGTTTGGCAAGAACGTTCTTTACGCCAGCAAGTTCTAGAACAGTCCGAACTGCACCCCCTGCAATTACACCTGTACCCGGAGCTGCAGGCCGCATTAATACCTTGGCACCGCCGCCGACACCAGTCGCAGGATGAGGAATGGAGCTCGCCTTCGTCAATGGCACATCAACCAAGTGCTTCTTACCATCAGCAACTCCCTTACGTACCGCTCCAATGACATCACTGGCTTTACCAACGCCAACGCCAACCTGGCCACGTTCATTGCCCACAATCACAATGGCTCGAAAACTCAGTTTTTTGCCCCCTTTAACAACCTTAGTCACACGTCGGATCTGAACAACTCTTTCTTGCCAATCAGTTTCTTTCTCGCGTGCACGGCTTCCCTTACGACGATTTGCCATTCCTCTAGTCCTTGTCTACATAAATAAACAAATGCTGTGTGCAGTAGTAGTCCCTAGAAATCTAGACCATTTTCGCGTGCTGCATCAGCTAGTGCTTTGATGCGGCCATGGTAGAGCTTACCACCACGGTCAAAAACAACTTGGCGAATGCCTTTTTCAAGTGCACGCTCTGCAATAAGTTTGCCGACATGAGTGGATGCCTCACAGGTGCTACCGGAACTCAAAGCAGACTTTAGATCGGGATCTAAAGTAGAAGCCGACGCCAAAGTTTGATGAAGTGTATCATCAATAACTTGAGCATAGATATGCTGATTGGAACGGAAGACTGCCAGACGCGGTCGCTCTGATGTTCCAAACACTTTGCGACGAATGCGAGCATGGCGACGTCTTGTAGATTCCGTACGAGTACGTTTCATCTTTACTTCTTCCCTGCCTTACCAACTTTGCGTCTTACAAACTCACCGGAATAGCGAATCCCTTTACCCTTATAAGGCTCCGGAGGACGAACTGCACGAATCGTAGCAGCTACGTTTCCCACCACTTCTTTGTCAATTCCGCTAACAATCACATTTGTGTTGTTTTCCACAGCAACTTGAACGCCATCAGGGGGAGTAATCTGAACAGGATTGCTATATCCTACGTTCAGAGTGAGGTTACGCCCTTGAACCTGAGCTCGATAACCTACGCCTTGTATTTCCAGCTTCTTCTGAAAACCTTGTGAAACCCCCTCAACCATGTTGGCGAGAAGTGTCCGAGATAAGCCATGACGCTGACGAGCAATACGAGAGTCGTTACGACGTTTCACTAAAACAACGTTATCGTCTTGGACAATTTCCACTTCCTCAGGTAGAACCCTGGATAACTCACCCTTGGGTCCTTTCACTGAAACATTCTGACCGTTGATAGAAACGGTCACCTTTTGGGGAAGGGGAATAGGACGCTTACCAATACGGGACATAATTAATGAACTCCTGCACTGTCAACAGCAACGAAAGCTATGCATCGAGATTGCAGAACGGGTCTACCAAACATAGCAAAGAACCTCTCCTCCTAATCCTTGCTGGCGAGCATCCCGATCAGTCATGATTCCACTAGATGTGGAGATGATGGCGATTCCAATTCCTCCCAGTACTCGCGGAAGATCTTTGCGGTTTGAGTAAACTCTCAGTCCCGGTTTGCTAACTCGCTTTAGAGCTCTAATAATTGGCTGATTGCCCTTACCTTTGTATTTCAGGGTAATTACCAGATGCTTTTTAACGCCTTCGCCCGCTTCCGTGAAGTCAGCAATAAACCCTTCTTCTACGAGAACTCGAGCAATGTTGCGAGTCATCTTAGTGGAGGGAACTTCCGTAGTCCGGTGCCGCGCAAGGCTTGCGTTCCGAATGCGCGTTAGCATATCTGCAATGATGTCGTTCGCTGCCATAGCTTCCTCTTCGTGAAAATGCCTCAGTTGTCCCGGAAGGGCATACCAAATTCTTTGAGAAGAGCGCGACCCTCTTCATCGGTGTTCGCGGTTGTCACGATCGAGATATCCATCCCGCGAATTTGATCAATGCCGTCATAGCTAATTTCTGGAAATAAGAGTTGCTCTCGTAGACCCAGAGTGTAGTTGCCGCGTCCATCAAAGCTCTTTGGGCTGACTCCTCGAAAGTCGCGGATTCGAGGAAGTCCCAAGTTGATCAGACGATTTACAAACGCATACATGCGATCAGAACGAAGGGTTACCATCAAACCAATAGGCATACCCTGTCTGATTTTGAATCCGGCGATCGCCTTCTTAGCACGAGTTACTACGGGCTTCTGACCGGTAATAATGGCAAATTCGTTGATAGATGCCTCAAGCGCCTTTGCGTTTTGCGCTGCTTCACCCAGTCCACGATTCACCATCACTTTGACAAGTTTAGGAACTTGGTGGATATTTTCATACTGGAATTGCTCCATTAACTTCGGAACAATTTTTTCCTTGTAGAGCTCTTTTAATGCTTCCGTCATAGCTTTGCCTTACAACTGCCCTGGTCTTTGTCAGGGATAATATGGAACCGTTTGTTCGATAACGCGATCGTCGTAACAAATCGCTGCATACGAGTCGAACTTAATCAATAATTTCGCCTGTTTTCTTGAGCATCCGCACCTTGCGTCCCTCTTCGTTAAAGGTATAGCAAACACGACTTGCCACTTTCTTTTTCGAGGAGTAAAGCATGACGTTTGAGCTATGGATAGGACCTTCAAAGGTGACAATCTGACCAGACTCGCCCTCCTGTTGGGGCTTAACGTGCTTGGTCTTTGTATTGACGCCTTGAACAACAACTTGACTGGTCTTGGGGATAGTTCTTAAAACTTCACCCACTTTCCCCTTATCACTACCAGCTATGACTTGAACGGTGTCGCCCTTCTTAACGTGCATTTTGTAGCGCTTCGGCTTAGAGGTTTTAGCGTTTGCCACTTAGAGTACCTCCGGTGCAAGGGATACAATCTTCATAAAGTTCTTGTCACGCAATTCACGTGCGACAGGGCCAAAAACACGGGTACCCCTGGGGTTACCTTCGGCGTTGATGATCACTGCTGCATTATCGTCGAACCGAATGCTCATGCCGCTTTCTCGGCACAAAGACTTTTTAGTGCGAACGATGACCGCCCTAACGACGTCTGACTTTTTAACCGCCATATTGGGAAGAGCGTCTTTAACAACAGCAATCACAACATCACCGACACCTGCGTATCTACGATTGCCTCCGAGGACACGGATACACATCAGCTTTCGGGCACCACTGTTGTCTGCCACATTCAAGTAAGTTTCCTGTTGAATCATGTCAAATGACCTCCTGTTTTACACATTCGATGCGCTATTGAGGACTTCTGCCACAACCCAACGCTTGGTGCGGCTCAATGGACGTGTTTCTTGAATGCGAACGCGATCGCCCACACGACAAGAATTTTCTTCATCATGAGCCTTGTAACGCTTCGTCTTAACAACGATTTTGCGATACTTGGGATGAGGTGCACGGTTTTCGACAGCGACAACGACTGTTTTGTCCATTTTGTCGCTCACGACTAATCCGACCCGTTCTTTAACCGCCATTCGTCTCTACTCCTCTTGTGCTGTCGATGATGAACTAGATGCCTGCTCTGCCAACTGGCGCTGACGCTCTAACGTCATCAACTGCGACAAACGATGACGAGCATGCTTAAATTCGTGAGACTTTTCCAGACGGCGAGTAGCTTTTTGAAAACGCAATTCGAACAGTTGCTTTTTAACTGCAACAATTTCATCGCTCAGTTCCTGATCCGTCAGGCTGCGGATGTCTTCCATCTTTGAAAGTGGCATACCTACACCTCTTGCTCACGCGTAATAAACTTAGTTTTAATAGGAAGCTTGTAGGATGCTAGTCGCATCGCTTCACGCGCGGTTGGTTCCGGTACGCCTGAGATTTCGAACAAAACTCGTCCAGGCTTTACAACTGCTACCCAATACTCCGGATTTCCCTTACCAGAACCCATTCGGGTCTCAGCAGGTCGCATCGTCACAGGTTTATCAGGGAAAATGCGAATCCAAATCTTTCCGCCCCGACGAATATAGCGAGTCATAGCTCGACGACTTGCTTCAATTTGGCGAGATGTAATCCAGTGGGGCTCCAAGGCTTGCAACGCGAACTCCCCAAAATTAATCAAGTTACCTCGGGTTGCCATACCGCGCATTCGTCCACGCTGCTGCTTGCGGAATTTAGTTCTTCTCGGACTCAACATGACTCAATACCTTAGATTTCAGAGTGTCAGACCGTAATGCGATGAATCAGACCTTAAACTTAAGATTCGTTCGAGCGATCTTCGAACTGTTGGCGACGACGCTGCTGCTGACGACGACGCGGCTGAACATTTGCACTAGGCGCAGCAACCTCTTCTTGGCCTGGAATGACTTCCCCTTTGAAAACCCATACTTTGATGCCTAGAATTCCGTAAATTGTTTGTGCCGTGCAGTAGTGATAGTCAATATCAGCACGCAATGTATGGAGGGGGACCTTGCCTTCTCGGGTATACTCTGTTCGCGCAATTTCAGCACCGTTCAAGCGACCGCTAACTTGAATCTTAATGCCCTCCACGCCTGCCCGCTGCGCCCGCTGAATCGCTTGACGAACAACACGACGGAACGAAACTCGTCGCTCAAGCTGCTGAGCGACATACTCACCGATCAATACTGCATCAGCATCTACCCGTGCTACCTCAACAACATTGATTCGAATTTGACGATTTGGATCGTTGAGAAGCTTTTGCAAACCTGCTCTTAGGGATTCAATACCAGCTCCACCGCGACCTACAACAACACCAGGCCGAGCTGTTTTAATTTCCAGCTCAATCTGATCAGCTTTGCGCTCAATGCGAACATCAGCGATTCCAGCATTTTTCAGATCCTTATCTGTTGCAATATAGTTGCGAATCCGATAGTCTTCTTGCAGCAGTTCTGGATAACGCTTAGCCTCGGCAAACCAACGAGAACGATGGTCTTGAGTGATGCCCAGACGAAATCCGGTTGGGTGAATCTTCTGTCCCACGATATCCCCTTTGTCAAATTCTCTGCGTAACGTCTAAATCACGAACATAAACTAATGAGTCAAACAGCTTAAAGTTTAAGCACTCTAAGCCTCTTCGCTTGGAGCCACCGCAATTGTAATATGGCAAGTTGGCTTACGAATTTGGTAAGCGCGCCCTTGCGCTCTAGGGCGATAGCGCCGTAGCGAGGTTCCCTGATCCGCGTAGGCCTGCGTAATTACTAAGTCAGCAGGCGTATATCCTTCGTTATGCTCTGCATTCGCAACGGCTGAGCGAAGAACCTTCAGCACAGGGTCGCAAGCACGATAGGGCATAAACTCTAGAATAATGAGGGCTTCACGATAGGAACGGCCTCTAATTTGATCCAACACCCGACGTACCTTATGAGGTGACATCCGGATATAACGAGCGATCGCTTTAACTTCTGGTGCAGTC
The DNA here is from genome assembly GCA_015272205.1 of Synechococcales cyanobacterium T60_A2020_003. Taxonomy (NCBI): domain Bacteria; kingdom Bacillati; phylum Cyanobacteriota; class Cyanophyceae; order Synechococcales; species Synechococcales cyanobacterium T60_A2020_003. Next base: position 5,483 of record JACYMB010000031.1, read on the forward strand.
GTAGTAACCATTTATCTCTCCTCAAGGCTGCCTGTGACGAATCAATTCACAAAACACGCCAATTTCCCTTAACTTAGCGACGAGCTTTTTTATCGCTCTTTTCATGACCTCGGAAAGTACGGGTCGGCGCAAATTCACCTAACTTGTGCCCTACCATTTGTTCCGTTACGTAAACGGGAACATGCTGTCGTCCGTTATGTACTGCAATCGTATGACCGATCATTTGAGGAATGATTGTGGATGCACGCGACCAAGTTTTGACGACTTGCTTGTCACCCTTTTCATTGAGTACCTCAATCTTCCGTAGAAGGTGATCCGCGACAAAAGGACCTTTTTTTAGAGAACGGGACATAGAGCGTTTACCTATCTATCAATCTCAACAGATGTCATTTGCGTTAAGCGTTCCGACCGCCTCTACCGCGCTTCGAAGAACGACGACGACCGCGAACAATCAATGCGCTGCTAGCCTTACGACGATTACGCGTTTTCCGTCCAAGTGCTGGCTTACCCCAAGGAGTGACCGGGCTGGGACGTCCAATTGGAGCCCGACCTTCACCTCCACCATGAGGGTGATCAACAGGGTTCATAACGCTACCCCGTACCTCTGGACGTTTGCCTAACCAACGCTTACGACCCGCCTTCCCTAAGGTGACGTTTCTCGAGTCTGAGTTTCCAACTTGACCAATCGTCGCGTAGCACTCTCGACGTACCATTCGAACTTCACTCGATGGGAGCTTCAACGTGACGAAATTTCCTTCTTTCGCAACTACCTGTGCAGAGGCACCCGCCGCACGAACCATCTGGCCGCCACGCCCTGGAATTAACTCAACATTATGAACGATGGTACCCAGAGGGACATTGCCTAAAGGCATCGCATTACCAATCTCATAAGGAACCGCAGAACCTGCGATGATTTTGTCGCCTACCTTCAACCCATCAGGATAAAGAATGTAACGCTTCTCGCCGTCCTCATAGTGAAGCAACGCAATGCGAGCGTTGCGATTGGGATCATATTCGATCGCAGCAACCTTAGCCGGAACATTATGCTTATTCCGATGAAAGTCAATAACCCGATAGAGACGCTTATGACCGCCGCCGCGATGACGACACGTAATTACGCCGCGATTATTGCGGCCCTTGCGCCGATGAGAATAACGAACTAGAGATTTTTCAGGCTCAGTTTTCGTGATTTCGCTAAACTCTGAAACGGTACGTTCACGCGTTCCGGGCGTGTAAGGTCGGTAAAAGCGAATGCCCATTGTTCAAACTCTTCTTTGCAAATTAACAGCAGGGTCTTGGATCGTTGGAGACGTTTCTATACGTCAGGGAAGAGGGTAATGGAATCGCCCTCAGCTAGGGTTACAACAGCTCTCTTATAATGAGGCTTGCGACCTGCAAAACGTCCAACTCGACGAGACTTCTCTGGTGGATTCTGGGTGTTGACCTTTGTAACCTTGACATCAAATAGCTCCTCAATAGCAGCCTTGATTTGAGTTTTAGTCGATCTCGGATCAACTTCGAAGGTGTACTTGTTATCTTCAAGAAGAATCGTTGCTTTCTCAGTGACGATTGGGCGGCGTACAAGGTCAGCGAACGAACGTGAATCATTAAACTTGATCACTGTAAACCTCCTGAATTTTGTCTAGAGCAGATGTAGTGACAACAATCCGATCAGCGGCTAAAAGGTCATAGACATTCAAGTTGGTTGCCAAGATTAGCTTCAATGCGGAGACGTTGCGAGCCGATAAGTAAACGGTTTCATTACGCTCAGCCGTAATCAACAAAACCTTCTCTGCGTTGGTATCAACACCCCAACGGGCGATCGCCTCAATCAAATCTTTGGTTTTCGGTCGCTCCATCTGATCAGCAAAATCTTGAACCACAATTAAGTCATCTAAACGACTTTGAAACGCAGTTCGAAGGGCAAGACGCCGCTCTTTACGATTCATTTTGGTGGAGTAATCTCTTGGCTTGGGACCAAAAATAACACCGCCACCTTTCCACAGCGGAGAGCGACTTGATCCGGCCCGGGCACGACCTGTACCCTTTTGTCTCCAAGGCTTACGCCCACCACCCCGAACCTCAGAACGGGTTTTAGTTGACGCAGTCCCTTGACGCGCATTTGCTAGTTGCCGAACAAGTGCACGATGCACGATGTGGGATGCATTCGCTTCATCTGCAACTCTTAACTCTAGAGAAGCTTTGCCCGCTTCTTGTCCTTGCCAATCTTTTACTATGCAGCTCACCATATCTATCTCTTCCCTCTTACGGCTGACAGACCTAAGCCTTGCCCACAATGTTTGCTGGTTTGATATTCAGCAATGCACCTGGCTTACCAGGGACAGCGCCCTTGATCAAAATCAAGCCTTGCTCTGCATCAACTCTGACAACGGTCAATTGACGAATTGTCACCTGACTATTTCCCATGCGGCCTGCCATACGCTTGCCGGGATAAATACGACCAGGGGTCGTTCCAGCTCCCGTGGATCCAGGCAGACGATGATTCTTCGAACCGTGAGCCATTGGTCCTCGTCTGAAGTTATGACGCTTTTGGTATCCAGCAAAACCTCGACCAATGCTGTTACCCGTTACGTCTACCAATTGACCGACTTCAAAAACATCCGCCTTAATTTGCTGCCCCAGTTCGTATTGACTGGAATCAGCCAATCGGTACTCTTTCAAGTGCCGTAGGGGTGACGAGTTCGACTTTGCGAGGTGGCCTAATTCCGGCTTGTTCAAAGATTTCTCAGATGATTCGCCAAACCCAACCTGGATCGCAGAATAGCCATCCGTTGGAACAGTTTTAATCTGAGTAACTGTACAGGGACCAGCTTGAACAACAGTGACCGGGATCGCCCGACCTTCCTCGTCGAACACTTGGGTCATTCCAAGCTTTTTTCCGAGAATGCCGACAGACACAGTAACAGATCTCCCTTAACCTTACACACTACGAAGTAGGCAAACTGCATTTTTCTGCCAGCTTGCCACCGAAGCCAACTGTCTTTCGACCGATGGAGAAGGAACCACCCATCCATGTAAAGACACAGAAGTGGCTCTAATTGCCTGAATCTTGGGTTTTAAATCAAGTTATTCAGGAAAACCTAACAGATCGGACACACATCAAAACAAGTGCCGAAATTTAGCCAGGACTTGAGTAGAAACTCTACTCAGTATCCTTCCAGGCATCTCCACAGTTAAATATGCTGCGGTAACTGGCTTAGCAGTTAACGGCTTCTGCCCGATTTGGCGACAATTAAATATAGTAGACGATTGACAATGCGTTTGTCTAGTTTTTTTACTAATTGCTAACGAACTGGTTTCAGCCTGGTAGCATCTTACGCTGCGCGGACAACTATAATATCACAAAACCCGCACTAAACATGCGGGTTTTGTCAGTTAAAGCCATAAGGCATGGAGGAAAGAGTAACTGTTACTTATTGCCTTTAGGTATTTATAGGTTCAGGACGACTTCCGACTGACTGGCGATCAATAACTTGGTCAATGAGTCCATACTCCATTGCTTCATGGGCAGACATGAAGAAGTCTCGCTCAGTGTCTTGCTCAATCCGCTCGATCGGCTGACCTGTATGTTGGGCAAGATAGTGATTCAGTTTCTGTTTAAGGTATAGAATCTCTCGTGCCTGAATCTCAATGTCGGTTGCCTGTCCCTGAGCCCCTCCCAAGGGTTGGTGAATCATAATGCGGGAGTGAGGGAGGCTCATCCGCTTACCTTTGGCTCCTGCGCTGAGCAAAAAGGCTCCCATGCTAGCAGCGAGGCCAACGCAGATCGTACATACATCTGGTCGAATATGGTTCATGGTATCGAAGATACCTAAGCCTGCAGAGACAGAACCGCCTGGAGAATTGATGTACAGATAAATATCCTTTTCCGGATCTTCTGCTTCCAGAAATAGCATCTGCGCCACGATCAGGTTAGCTACATCCGCGTCCACAGGCTGTCCAAGAAATACGATCCTTTCTCGTAAGAGCCGCGAGTAAATATCGAAGGCACGCTCACCGCGTCCTGATTGCTCAATAACAGTTGGAATCATGGAGTCTAGCTATGAATTGTAGGTCTTACGTTTTATTCTAGATGGCAATCCTTACAATTGGTTGCACTCTGGGCAGTAGGTGGCTTGTCCTGGGCATTTGTAGCTTGTTCACATTGCTGACGGTAGTTTTTCCGACTAGCGCTTTATCCGTCCAGATCGGATTGAGCATCATCATCGCCTGTTTCACTTTCAATGAGCCGCTTTAAAAAGTCTTGGAGCTTCATGCGGTTGATGTAGGGCCATCCTCCTTCTGCTTCGACATCTCGGAGTAGAGCATAAAGCGCTTGACGATTGTCTGGCAATGCAGGTTGAAAGAGATCTTCGCGAATTTCGCGATGTACAGCTTCAAGACCTCGCAGAATAGTTAGAAGCTTTGCACAATCGCGATCGCATGCTTGTGCCATTTGAAGAATATGATTTAGGACGGGTTCTAGTTCCCGCAGTTCTTGGCTGGAAGACCCAGGAAGCGGATCGTTGCTTTCAAGGTTACTAGTGTCAGATAAAGCGTTACTGATATTAGGGTCAGAATTCATAGGTTGTCACTTTGCTATTGGCTTAAGAGTCGGCAAGCTGGTTCAGATTGAGTCACAGCAAGGTTATGTACAAATCCTGAACGTCCGCCCAGTTGTATTAAGCCACAATGTTAGTATTTCCTCCACATCTCTCCTATTGGTGTGTACAACGCCTGACACAAGCTTAGTGATTTAACCGAAGGCAACGTTATATTTCCGGCTACCACTATCAATGTTGGCAAGAGAATGAGGACACCGTCTTGTACAATGCTTTATTGAGACTTCCTTTTGTGAGATATCACTGGCGGGGACTTCATAATAATCACATTGAGGTTGACCATGAGGTATCGTGCTTTAATTGTTGCATTTCTAGCAGTATGTCTAGGATTGCTGACTGCGTGCAGCGGTGAACCCACAGCAGATAGTGGGGCACTTACTTATGAACAGATCAGAGGAACAGGATTAGCGAATACCTGTCCCAAACTTGAAGAGACAAAACGTGGCTCTATTGTTATTGGCTCTGGCGATAATTACATTCTGCGTGAACTGTGTTTAGAACCAACCAGTTACTTCGTTAAGCAGGAACCGGTGAGTAAGCGACAGACCGCAGAGTTTGTGCAAGGTAAGCCACTAACACGTAAGACGACGACCCTTGATCAAGTCAGTGGTCGTTTACGTCTAGAGTCTGATGGCAGCTTGAGTTTTATTGAGGAAGATGGATTTGACTTCCAAGCAACGACTGTCTTGTTGCCAGGTGGAGAGGAAGTTCCTTTCCTATTCACCATCAAGGGCTTAGTTGCTAGAACTCAGCCTGGATTGCAAGGCATTAACACGTCTACGGATTTTGAGGGTGAATTTAAGGTTCCGTCCTATCGCACCTCTAATTTCTTGGATCCGAAAGGTCGTGGTCTTGCGACTGGATATGATAACGCTGTTGCGCTTCCGGCTCAAGCCGATAGCGACGAGCTAGGCAAGGAGAACGTCAAGGCCTTTGTGACGGGTCGTGGAAAGATTTCTCTGCAAGTGTCTAAGGTTGATAGCGATACTGGTGAAATTGCTGGTACGTTTGAAAGCCTTCAACCCTCTGATACTGATATGGGCGGTAAGGAACCCGTGGATGTTAAGATTCGCGGCAATTTCTATGCTCGTGTAGAGCCTGCTTAGAGTCGGGAAAGGCATTTTTTCCATTTCTTGTTTTTAAGCAGTTCTTTGATATGTGATTTTTAAGGAGTCTAAAGGCTCCTTTTTTTATTGAAAAAATTCCTCCATTGTATTCTGTCCTAATCCCAGCTTTGAATTTTGAGTTCTCAGCGCTGATACTGATTTTGAGTTTTGAGTTCTCAGTTTTGAGGTAAAGATGGGTTGCGAGGGGAAGTTTTGTGCGGAACTATGAAGCTTGTTGGATTGTTTCAGGCTTTCGGAGGTTACTGGGGAGTCATCATTGCTCCCATAAATAGTATCGTGCCCGTTTGGTCATCGTAGATGGCGAAGAAGAAGGGACGATTGACCATCATTTCAAACGGAGGAATAACGGGGATGGCCATTGATGTTGGCGCAATAGTCACAGATGTAGCTGCTGCTGCCTCCGTGCCTTCTTCATTGACGTCAATAAAAGTTTTGTGTTGAACCGAGTCTATGGAAGCGGGTTGAGGACTGAGATGATCGAAATTGGCCTCGCCAGGGTTGAAGGCGATCGCCATACCCAATGCACTCAGAGCCTCGTTGAGGGAGGTGTCATATTCAGCGGTAAAGCGAGGCAGGGAGAGCGTGCCGTCGCGGCGTTGAAACCGTTGATTCCAGGCTTGCCAGTTTTCCTCGGTTAAGGAACTGTAAAAATCATCGACGGCACCCTCAATCGAGTCCGTTTGTCGAGGTAAAAAGACGTACATGTTCATCCGACCATTGCCATAGGGCAACTTCACCGCCTGAAACTGATCGGTTTCTAAGTAGCTGAACTCACCGGATTGCGTCATCTGGGGATGACTAATTTCGCGGCCATCCAGTAGAAAGAAGGGGCGATCGCTCGTTAAATCTGGATTGAATGCACGCGTCCAACTGCCTTTGAAATAAATCGCGTTGACCAGCACCAACAGATCATCCAGTTGTAGCGAGCTGAGAATTTCAGAAATCTTGCCTTGGGTTTGCTCCGATACCCAGGTGTTAATGGTCTGGAGTGCCAAGGGATCGGCAAAGTTGAGCGTTGCGATTTCTGCTTGATAAAACTCGGCATTCTGCTGGAGAAAGGCGGCCTCGAAGGATGTGCCTTCATTTCCCCATAGCGCATTGGCGATGTTGAGTTTGACTTGTGGATCCGCACTCTCCAGACTGGTGATTAACGCAGCATTCGCCTGATTCACATCCTCGATACTGAAGGATTGGAGTTCTAGAGCCTGCGCGATCGCCGCCTGCGTTGTGCCGTCCGCACCGTTATAGAGCATGGAGAGGGCGATCGCCACGCTAGAGGGGGAAATCACGACGTTTTGCCCGCTATCTTCCTGCATTACCTCAGAAAATAGCTTGAACCCAAACTGATTTTGGGCAGTGGCAACGGCTGAATTGAGTAGGGAAGTCGGCATCGCATTATCCGTAACGTCGGTACTCTGGTGGGGCAAGGTGATATCAGATGAGGGGATTGGGGCGATCGCTCTTGATTGGGCGACTACAAAACAGCCCACCCCTGCTGCTGCAAGCACCACACTAACTGCGGTAAGCCCGAATCGTGTACGTCGCCCATTGGTCATGATTTCTCTCCTGAACACCTTGGAAAATTGGTCGCTCGTAGGTTGTTGTTACTTGTTTAGGAACCAGGGAATTGGAAGGGAGAGAGCAGGATGTTCTTGCAGTCTTGCTCAGAGTGGGGGATAAAGGTTCCCCCACTCCTGTCTTTTTCTCCCTTTCCAGAGCGGCGCGTGAGGAGCGCAACACGGCCTATATTCACCATGGCATGCCGATGGGAATCAAAGGGGCACGTTACCAAATTGGTAACTGATGAGAAGCAGGGGCGGAAGTCCTAATCTCATGGCATAATGATTCGGCATTCATGGGGGGATTATGGTTTACACCGCAAATTTCTCAGTTGATCTGAAGTCTAGTTCGGCGACAGACCTTCAGTTCCAGCTCCCGGATCCGACCGATCCCCAGGTATCTGACGCAGACTTTCAGCAACAAGTTCTCCTCGCGTGGCAGGTGTGCGATCGCTTTGACCTGCAAACGGATATTTGGCGGGGTCGCATTCTTCGAGCTGTGCGCGATCGCGAAAAACGGGGAGGAGAAGGACACAGCGTTGGGTTTTCAAATTGGCTGAAGGAACATGAGATCAGCAAAAGTCAGGCCTACTCGCTCATTGAACTAGCCGACAGTGCGGATGCGTTGCTGAGTCAGGGCATTATTGAGCCGGACGATGTCAATGCCTTTAGCAAGCGTGCCTTTGTTGAGACGGCTCAGGCGGCTCCGGAAGTCCAGCAAATGATTGGAGATGCGGTGCGCCGGGGAGAACACATCACTCGCCGCGACATCCGACGCATGGACGACGAGTGGACGATCATGACCTCTGAGGTGATTCCAGTCGAGGTGAAAGAGAAAGCGGCAAACCATACGATTCCGACGCGCTATGTGGCTCCGCTGGTGCGCGAACTGGAAAAGTTGCCGGAACTGCACCAAGCCCCTTTGCAGGAGGAGTTGAGCGAAAATCCCGATATCAGCACCCTCAAACAAGTCACCGCTGAGGCCCGCTATTTGGCAAAATACCTGAGCGCTGCCACCGATGTGCAAGCGCTAAATCGTACCTCGCTTGACCTGGAGCTGGCGTTAGAAGAGGCGCTCCGGATCGGCTGTTTGAATTCCACGGCAGATTTAGTCAATCAAGCGGCCCAGTTAGAACAAACCATTGCTAAACTCCACGGACATTGGAAAAAACTAGGTTCTTTAGCAGAACGGGTATACCTCGATAGTGGCGCGAGTACTCCTCATTTGCGATCGCTCCTAGATGCCATTAACCCTCTCACTACGACCGTTCTCGAAGTTCAAATTGGCGATATGGACAGCAGCCTTTCCCGCACGATTCGGCTCAAGATTTTGCCAGAGGAGAGTTAACCATGCATCCGGATCTCTTTGCCCGCGAGGCGATCGCCCAAATTCCTAAAATTCTGACCTTGATGGATCGCAATCGCCATAGTCCCACCTACGGCTGTTTCGATCGCAACTTCTGGCAGTACAAAATCATCGATTTCCCCAGCGGCATGTCCCAGGAATTCGTGCTGCCGTTGGCGTTGGCCTATCATACGAGCCTGACGGATAATCCGTTTTATCTGCAACTGGTTCTGCGGGATTGGGTAGAGGCAGGGATTCTGTACGCCGCCCAAAGTGCCCATCCCGATGGCTCCTGCGATGACTATTTTCCCTTCGAGCGGGCGGGGGGTGCTGCTGCGTTTTCGCTCTTGGCTTGCCTGGATAGCTATCGGCTGATGGGCTTAGAGAATGCTGATATCCTCCAGTTCTTTGCGAAACGAGCCGATTGGCTAGCGCACCATCACGAAAGTGGTCAGTTGACGAATCACCAAGCCTTGATCGTGCTCTGCTTGGAACTCCTATCCCGCTTGCTCAGTACCGACCAATGGGATCGCGCTAAGGTGCAACGCCTGGAGCGGGTGTTGGATTGGCAAGATCCGGAAGGGTGGTTTCAGGAATATGAAGGGTGCGATCCGGGCTACCATACGCTGACGATCTCTTGCCTTGCCCGCATTTATGAATTCAACCCCGATCCTCGCCTGAAGGAAGCCTTGATTCGTGCGGTGGATCTCGCCAGCCATTTTGTTCACCCCGATGGCTCCTATGGGGGAGAGTACACAAGCCGCAATACCTATAACTTCTTCCCCCACGGGTTTGAATTAGTGGGGCATTGGTATCCTGAGGCGTTACGGATTAACGATCAGTTCTTGAACGGACTGGCAAGAGGACTGGCTCCTTGCTATGCCGATGACCATATCGTGGGGCATCACACCTGGAATTACTTGTTGGCTTGGCGAGATTTTGCGCCTCGGTCAGAGATTGAGACATTGCCTCCCCGACCGGAAAAGGAGCGAATCTGGCTAAAAAATGCGCGAGTTTTGATTGATCGGCGCGATTGCACCCACCTGTACCTGGCTTTGAACAAAGGCGGCGTGTTTAAACTCTTTCGGGAGGATCGGCTGATTGCCTCCGATACCCAATTTTCTGTACAGGTGCAGCAGGGGCGGAAACTAAAGAATGCCGTCGCCCATTTGGTGAGTGACTACACCGTTGACATTACAGACGATGAAATCCAGATCCGAGGCAAATTGGGATGGGCAAAGCAAAAGCAGATGACGCCCCTCAACTTGATGATTCTGCGCGTGGTGATGCTGACGGTCGGTCGGTTTTTCCCGAACGTGATCCGCTCACTATTGCAAAAAGTTTTGATTGTCGGTAAGGCAGAAGCTCCGTTTGAATTTCGGCGATCGCTCTGTTGGCAAGCGGGGCAGTGGGTGGTGACCGACGAGTTACGGGCAAACGATTGGTCGAAGGTGAAATCGGTGGCGATCGGCTGCGATCAAACCTCTATATATGTTGTAATGAGTCGAACCTACCAAGCCGGACAACTGCAACCCTGGCTAGATTTAACGGATGAAGTGCGATCGCTTTCTGCGGGAGAACCGCTAAGAATAGAGCGGCGTTGGTAGTTTTATCGGAAAATTACGCTATTAGTAGAGCATCACCGCCCATTTCTGATCGAAAACCGATAGAATGGTAGCGATCGCACCTTGGTTCATGTGTATTATTATTAATTCATGCGTATCACTCGGATCAAATCCTAGAACTGCGCTACCCTGATCTCAACTTCATCGCTACGGTGAGTGCCCGATGTCTTTGAGTGATGCTATTGATCCGTTGAGTCCACTAAGTCTCTGGGTTCCTGCCTGCTTGCTTCTACTGATTGTCCTGGCCGCGATCGCCTTTGTCCGCACTAGCACCCGCTAGCCTTCGCCTATGTCGGCTTCCTTAGCAGATACTGCCATCGAACTGTTGATTGACCTCGCCGAACGCGGGGAAATTAACCCTTGGGATGTGCAGGTGATTGACGTGATCGATCGGTTTTTGAGTCAGCTCCAGCCCATTAGGCGCTCCATTAACGGTCGTGCGCCCTATGAAGCCGACCTGTCCGAGTCAGGACAAGCATTTCTCTATGCGTCGATGCTGCTATTGCTGAAGGCGGACACCCTGGCGCGATCGGAACAGGAAGAAGAACCTGAACTTGAGGATTTTGATTATTTTGGGACAGACGAGTTTCAAGTTCTTCCAGCCAATCTAGAACGCCAGATCCGACGCCGAGCCGTTGCCCAACCGCCCAGCAATCGTCGGGTGACGCTGGCCGAGCTGATTAGCCAACTCCAGGTGATGGCCAACGCGATCGCCGAACCCCGGCGTCGATTGCGGGTTCATCGCCCCCGTCCCCAGCCCAAAAGCCAAGCCGCAAAGGTCATTAGTCAACTGGCTCACCAAGAAAATCTGACCGAAACAGCGGAAGCCCTAGATATGTTTCTCGCAACCTATTGGGCGGATTTAAGCCAAGGCGCGGAATGGGTCAACTTTGATCAGCTTTTAGATTGCTGGGTCAATCCCCAAGCCTATGGCATTCAAGACTTCGAACGTCCTCCCGATGCCCATCACGCAGGCCATGGTGGAGCCTCGGCGCATCCCACCCCAACCCAGGGCGATCGCGTGAGTGTCTTTTGGGCGTTGCTGCTACTCTCATCTCAGTCTAAGGTGGAGCTAGAGCAAGCGGAGTTTTATCAAGATTTGCGGGTTCGGAGCTTGACTCAAGAACTGAGTGCAACTGGCACATCGTTTGATGGGGCGATCGCCGCCAGTTAATCCCCTAAATCGTGACTCCAAGTTTTCTGAATATAGTCTAGGCCTGATTAAGTCAAGCCCGATCTATGCGGTTTGAAAATTGGAGTGAGCCTGATAGCCTGTTTCTAGGAAATTGCATAGTGGTTCTGCTCAAAAAGTATGAAGATTTAGCAGGGTTCCTGTAAAAATGCAGCGGAATAACCCTTCCGACCGAGATTGTTTATGCTGTCGCTGTAATATAACTTAAGCATGGCAAGCGCTGAGTTAATCACTCGGTCACTTAGTTGTTTGAACGGCGAAGGTTTGAACAGTGAAATCAAACGGGTTGCCACTGCTGAACACCCTGTAAATGACGCGATAGCCATCAAGAGGGAGATTAAAACGATATGAAAGCGATGATTCTGGCGGCTGGTAAAGGAACTCGTGTGCGCCCCATTACGTACACGATTCCAAAGCCAATGATCCCCATCT
>JACYMB010000032.1 GCA_015272205.1 Synechococcales cyanobacterium T60_A2020_003
GGAATTCCTGACATTACGAGGCTTCACAGACATCACGAACTAGAAGACCAGTGCCCAGAGAGCAGCATCTATTCTTTCAAAGATTTTAGAAATATCTGTCTATGGATAGATGATTAATTCTTATTAGCTCTTCCTAAATCATCCTTACAAAGGTGCATGTGTATTCAATATCTATGGCCGAGTAGGTGTCATCCAACAATCATCCTGCCGTACCTTTAAAAATCCTTCTACTGGGTGATAGTTTTTGGTAGCGTTAGTATTCAATAATCGGCTGAGGCAATGGCGTCAATTCCCAGCAAAGATTTTTGATAAGTTCTATACGATGAATTGACTCAACAAAGTCTCCGAATGCAGCCCTCACCAGCAACTCCTTAGACGTTCGACAAACTTAATCCCACTAGCTCAGCGACACCATCATGCTCACTCCAGACTCTCAAGCCTTTCCCCGCGAGGCGGATCAACATGCGGATCAAGCGAGCGTTCCAGAAACGAATCTAAACCACGATTCCCGACAGCCGTGGTGGATTTGGCTGGTACTGGGTGGACTCCTATTGCTGGGAGGTGGTTTCCTAACCTGGCGGTTTGTGGCACCGATATTTATGGCGCAACAGCAGCAGCAGATGCCCCCCGGTGTGCTGGTGGAGACAGAACAGGTGCAGCCGACGACGCTTGAAGACAGTTCTGAATTTATTGGCAATCTCGAATCGGTGGAAGGCGTGGTGTTGCGCCCGGAAATTGCCGGACGGGTGACTCAGATTTATGTATCCGAGGGCGATCGCGTCAATCCCGGTGATCCGATTTTTCAAATCAGTCCCGATCGCACCCAGGCGGAACTCAATGCGGCGTTGGCCAACGTGAACGCGGCCTTGGCAAACCGTAATAGTGCCCAGGCTCAGCTTCAATCCCAAGAGGCCGAGTTGATTCGAGCGGCAGCCGAAGTGGAACTGCAAGAGTCGGAGTATGAGCGAACTTCCATGCTGGTAGCTGAAGGAGTGCAGTCGCAGCAAGCCCTGGACTTGGCCACCCGCGACCTAACCACGGCTCGCGCTACCTACGACGCCACCGATCGCCAAGTTCAAGCCTCAAAAGCCAACTTAGCGCAGGCGATCGCCACGTTACAGCAAGCCCAAGCTGAGGTTCAAGCGGTTCGGAGCGATTTATCCGACACCACGGTGACGGCTCCGATTTCGGGTGTGATTGGCGATATTCCGGTCAAGCTCGGCAGCTACGTCAATATTGGCGATACGCTCACCTCTCTAGTTCAGAACGAGTCGTTGGATCTACGGCTGTCCGTTCCGATCGAACAAGCCTCACAGCTTCGTAATGGTCTCCCCGTTGAGTTACGCGGTGGAGATGGTGAAACAGTTTTGGGTCGTGGACAAATCAGCTTTGTATCCCCTGCGACGTCTCCAGAAGCCCAAGTCGTACTCGCAAAGGCTACCTTCCCGAATCCAACGGGACAACTGCGTGATAAGCAATCGGTCACGGCGCGGGTGATTTGGAATACTCGTCCTGGTGTTGTTGTTCCGGTGACAGCCGTATCTCGTTTAGGCGGGCAAACGTTTGTCTACGTCGTGGAGCAGCAGCAAACGCCTGAGCAAGAAGCCCCCCAACTCATTGCCCGCCAGCGTCCGGTCACGCTGGGGGACATTCAAGACAACAGCTACCAAGTCCTCGATGGTTTGCAGGCCGGAGAAGAAATTGTGGTGTCGGGAATTTTGAATCTTTCCGATGGCGCACCGATTATGCTGTCGTCCCAAATGCCCGATCCGTCTGCTTCGGGTGCTCCCCCTCAGTAGTAGTTCATGGTCTGCTCGTTGGTTTGAAGCCTTTTTAGGTCTTCATTTTGGAGGAATGTTTGGTTTTAGAGGATGTTTGAAAATTCAATGGTTGTCATTATTAGCACTAGTCGATCCCCCCTAGCCCCCCTTAAACAGGAGGAAGTAGCTCGAAAGTCCCCCTTTTTAAGGGGGATTTAGGGGGATCTACAGCGCTTTGATACATGACAGATACTTTTTCAAACATCCTCGCACGGTGAGGCGATCCCCTTCCATCCAACACTGAGTCATTAGCCGAGTCATTAAAAAGGGGCGATCGCGCCTCTGGTTCAACTTCAGCACTTGTGTCCCATTCACCCAGTATCCTTGCTGAGCCGCAGCTATGTTTACGGACTTCTTCATCAAAAAACCTGTTTTCTCAACGGTTTGCGCCCTGATCATCCTCTTACTGGGGCTGATTTGCATTCTGGTGTTGCCAGTCTCCCAGTTCCCCGATATCAGTCCTAAGCAAGTTACGGTAACGGCTAACTATATTGGAGCTGACGCCCAAACTGTTGAAAGTGCTGTCACCACTGTCCTAGAACGGCAAATCAATGGCGTTGAGGGACTGCGGTACATGAGTTCGACCAGCAGCAACGACGGCACCAGCAGCATTACCGTTACCTTTGAACCCACTCGGGATCAGGATATTGCGGCGGTCGATGTCCAAAATCGAGTCTCGGTGGCGGAATCTCAACTTCCAGAAGAAGTCAATCAAACCGGGGTAAGCGTTAGTAAGGAATCGAGTAATATCCTGCTGGCGATGAGTCTCTTTTCAGAAAATGACGAGTACGACGACATTTTTCTGAGCAACTACGCTGATCTTTACATTGTGGATGCGTTGCGACGAGTCAAAGGGGTGGGCAATGTCCAAATCTTTGGCGAACGTACCTATGCAATGCGGCTATGGCTCTATCCCGATCGCTTAGCAAACCGGAATCTCACCCCCCAGGATGTAGTAGATGCCCTGCAAGAACAAAATATTCAAGTCGGGGTAGGGCGCATTGGCCAACAGCCCATGCCCACCGATCAGGAATACGAAATAGACCTCCGCGCCATCAGTCGGCTTAACGATGTGCGCGAATTTGAGGATGTGGTGATCACCACAACTGAGGATGGGAGCTTGATTCGCCTCAAGGACGTGGGACGGGCAGAACTGGGCGCAGAGAACTACGGCTCGTTTTTGCGGTTTCGAGGGCAGGAGGCGATCGGATTAGGGATTTTCCAAGTTCCGGGCAGTAACGCTCTGCAGGTGGCGCGGGGCGTGAAGGCTGAAATGGCAACGCTAGCGGAAACCTTCCCTCCCGGCCTGATGTATGACATTGGATTTGACACCACGGATTATGTAGAGCAGTCGTTGTCAGAAGTGGTTTGGACACTCATGCAGGCAGTGCTGCTGGTGGTTCTGATCATCTTTGTCTTTTTGCAGGATTGGCGGGTTGCAGTTATTCCCTCCATCACCATTCCTGTTTCGCTCATCGGTACGTTTATCTTTGTGCGGCTGTTTGATTTTTCAATCAACAGTTTGACATTGTTTGGCCTGACCTTGGCAACGGGCATGGTCGTAGACGATGCGATCGTTGTAGTGGAAAGTATTGCTACGAAAATTCAGCAGGAGGGAATTCCGCCACGTAGAGCCGCGATTGAGTCCATGCGGGAACTCACGGGAGCGGTGATTGCTACGTCGCTAGTGCTGATGGCGGTCTTTGTTCCGGTGGCCTTTTTCCCTGGAACGACGGGAGCGCTGTATAACCAGTTTGCGCTGACGATCGCCTTCTCGATTGCGGTGTCTACCTTTACGGCACTAACGTTAACGCCGACGCTCTCAGCGTTACTGATCCGTCGGCGTCTGCCTGGAAATTCCTGGCTCGACCGCCTCTTTGCGGTGTTTAACCGGGGGCAAGATTGGTTACGAGTTCGGTACGGGCATGTGCTGCGATCGCTCATGCGGATGCGGGCGATCGTCATCGGTATCTTTGTGCTATTGCTCATGGGCACCGTATGGCTATACACGGTGGTTCCGAGCGCTTTCTTACCAGATGAAGATCAGGGGTACTTCATCACGATTATTCAGGCTCCAGAGGGGGTGTCCCTTAACTACACCAGCGAGGTAATGACGCAGGTGGAAGATCTGATTCTCCAAATGCCAGAGGTACGGGCTACGTTTGCGGTGGGAGGCTTTAGCTTTAGCGGCAACACCTCCAATACGGCGGTGGTTTTTACGACGCTGAAACCGTGGGATGAACGCCCTGGGTTTGAAGGCTCTGCATTGGGGATTATTTCGCGATTACAGCCGCAACTCTTTGGCATTCCCGAAGCCCGGATCTTTGCTGTGAACCCTCCGGTGATTCAGGGATTAGGGAACTTTGGCGGATTCCAGTTCCAGCTTCAGGATCGACGGGGCAACTTCGGCATTGACACGATGCTGCAGTACATGGGGCAGCTTCTAGGCACAGCCAACCAACAGCCCGAACTCCAGGCTGTGTTTAGCACCTATTCGGCCAACACCCCGCAGCTCCAAATAGAGGTCGATCGCAACCGGGCGAAGTCGCTGAACGTTCCCATTGATGAGATCTTCAGTACCTTGCAGATCTATCTCGGTTCGCGGTACGTGAACGACTTTAACCTGGACCTGCGTACCTATCGCGTGTATGTTCAGGCCGATGAACAGTTTCGAGCATCGCCAGCGGATATCAATAAACTCTATGTCCGCTCGGACTCAGGCCAGATGGTTCCCTTGGGCAACCTGGTCACGATAACGCCCACCACGGCTCCCCAGATGATTAACCACTTTAATCTTTTCCGATCCATCGAGATCAACGGTACGACGGCTCCGGGGGCAAGTTCGGGGGATGCGATTCGGGCGATGGAACAATCGGCGGCTGAGGTTCTCCCTCCGGGCATGGGCTACGAGTGGTCAGGGACATCGTTAGAGGAAATTGAATCGGGTGGACAAGCACCGATTATTTTTGGGTTGGGTCTGGTCTTTGTCTTCCTGGTTCTGGCGGCTCAGTACGAAAGCTATATTGATCCCGTGATCATCATGCTGGCTGTGCCCTTGGCGATTTTAGGAGCGCTCTTTGCTCAGGTGACTCGTGGGCTGGCGAACGATGTCTACTGCCAGATTGGCTTGGTGATGCTGATCGGATTGGCGAGTAAAAACTCAATTTTGATTGTGGAGTTTGCGAATCAGCTTCGCGATCAAGGATTTTCGATTCCGAAGGCGGCGTTAGAGGCTTCCAAAGAACGATTGCGCCCAATTTTAATGACGGCCATTTCAACCCTAGTCGGTATCTTTCCGCTGGTGATTGCGACGGGGGCTGGCTCTGGCAGTCGTCAGTCCTTGGGAACAGCGGTCTTCGGGGGTATGTTTGTGGCAACCTTCCTGAGTCTGTTAGTGGTTCCGATTTTGTACATCGTGATCAAGTCGTTGAGCGATCGCACGTTGCCTCCCTCAAAGGAACCATCGGGCTTAGGCGCAGAGCGTGACCCTGACTCTGATCCTGATTCGGCATCGCAGATGGGAAGTAGCGCCGTTATGTAAGGCAGAATAGGCGATCGCTCTTTCCTAAAACAGCCTCATTTGGGCAATCTCATCATCGTCTTCCTCCTCTGTGTCTAGGTCAAACAGAGGCTGAGGGCGATCGCCAAAGTCCTCGTCACTGTTATCGATAGCGAGTAACCGTTGAGCCTCCCGCAGCATATCCTCGGCGAGGTCGTTGAGATCCTCACGATTCTCAAGATAGGTCTGTAGGGCACTGAGGGGATCAATCGTATGGCCTGCACCGAGTTCGGGAACACGGGGACGGGCAAGCTGGCTCACCAATTGGGGATGGATGCTGTAGGTATGGGCAGGGCTGAGGGCTTCGTGGAGGCTGGCCATGTCAATCAAATCAAGCTGATCGGCATGGAGTTGGTAGATAAGGCGCACGACGGCATCTTGCACGGGATGGGATTTGATGGCCTTCAGTAAGGCCGATTGGGGACTTTCTTTTTTCGAGAGATCGACGCGAATGGTCGAAAAGGGACGCACCGGAAGGGGACAAAACTCAACCTCGGTTTTGTCTTTTTTAATATCAACGAGTACGAATCCCTTGTCCTCTTTCTCTTCACTAAAGTCTACCCGTTCAATGCTGCCGGGATAGACGATGTAGGGATCATCGCAAAGAATCTGGTGACGGTGGACGTGCCCTAGCGCGACGTAGTTAAAACAGGGACGGGAGAGAATCGCGAGCGGAATTGTGAAGCCCTTACCTGCGGCCAGGAAGCGTTCTGCGCCATACCGAGCCGAGTCGATCATGGCATGGGCAAGCAAGATGGACGGTTTATCGGGATTAAGCTGCCGGATCTCGCCTTCGAGAGCGAGTCGGAGCCGATCGATCAACTGCTGGTTCACTTCTGCTAAGGATAATCCCTCCGTTTCTGGTCGGGTGAGAAAGGCGGAATGGTTGAGCCACGGGAGGGTAATAATCTGCACCTCTCCGTTTCGGGTTGCAATAGTGTGAGTTTCGAGGCGATCGCCCACCACAAAGCCTGGTACGCCCAAGGTTCGGTAAATACAAAGACTCGCGCCTCCTTGCCCCTGAGCGTGCTGATCATGATTGCCGACTAGCAACACGGTCGGGATCTGGGCATCCACCAAGCGGCGAAACTGGGCGGCAAAAAGTTCCTGCACGATCGGCGGTGGTGTGGCATCGGGAAAGGCATCGCCACCGAAGAGGACTAGATCAACGGGTTCGGCGATCGCCCGATCGATACATAAGCTCAACGTTTTGACAAAATCCTCTAACCGAGTATTCAAGCCTGTTTCGGGGTTCATGCGTCCGTGGGAGAAGCCGCTACCCAGGTGGATGTCGGAGAGATGGAGAATTTTGATCATGGGGCATATCCAAAGGCAGGATGAGTGCGAGACTGCCCCTATTTTAGGATCAAGTGTATTAGATGAGAACAGGTGTTCAGGTTTCTGCGAGGTCTTGAGTATCCAGATCTGCGACTTCTTGTCAGCACCCCCACAGTCGCGGATGGGAATCATAAAAGAAGTCGCAGATCTTTTCGGTGGGCGATCGCCTCAAACATCCTGATTAAAGTTGGCGACGTAGAAGATAGAACAATAGTTATTGAAGAGGTATAAATGGACATTTTTGAGACTAGCTGTAACACCTGTGGATTTTGTTTGGATTGGGGAATTGGTGGAACGATGTATGTGATTGATGAGACTGGAAAGCGTGTGCTTGCGCCGCATCCTAGTGAGTTCATCATCATGGATAGAATTCTGGGTGAAAATGCTAGTGAGGAACTCATCAATGAGCGAACTGGTTATTTGGAAGGCTGGCTATGCCTTGATTGTCTTTCGATTAGTTCCCTTGACCTGGAGCGAGATGTTCTCGAATGCCAGAAGTGTCAATCAATTCACGGAAAGTCGGTCAATGACATGATTGGTCAACGATGCCCTAAATGCAACGACCCATCCAGTGAAATTGAGGTCAACTTTACCGGATGGGAAACATAGGATTCTTACCGAGAGATGCTCATGCGGAGGCAATTTCAAACTTAAAGCATATCTAAACTTGCCTCTCCAACATCTTTCAAAATAGACTCAAACTCCCCTCGAATATCAGCAAGTTGACTTAAATCAGCGTTAGAGGCTGCCATTGCAGATTCATTCTGTTTGCGTGCGGCTATGATGTTCTGCTCTAACTGTCCATAGACCTTGGCTTCAAACTCTCTTAATTGATTTTCTATTTGCTGCTCAAGATCTATAGAAAACGACTTAAATTGGCTAGTAATATTTCGGCGGATATCGGCCATTTTCTTTTCATACTCTTGCTCTTGATACATAGCATGAAGCTCAAGCCCCATCGAAGCAATTGCTGCTAGTGAGCCTAAAAACTTTGCAAAATTACTAATATTTTTTGCAATTCCTATTGCTTGCCAGGGCTTAAATTTAAATCCAACGAATTTGCCAATGTCATAAACTAATGTGTGGATCTGGCTGCTTGCTACTTCTGAGGATTTTAGGAAGAACCCACTAGATTCAGGGATAAATTTGCCTATTTCTACTCCAACATTGTCACCAATTTTCTGCAGCCACTCGATTTGACCGCGAATTTGCTCCGCTGTGGAACCTGCAGAAAAAGCTTCCACAGAAATAGTGCTGTCAAAGTTAAGTTGAGCAATGAATTCTTGAGTTAAATTACTTTTTAGTTCATCCTCTATTTCAGATTGGATAGATTGTATCGCTTCATTAAATGCTGTCTCTAAAGATTGACTTGCATTCTCATAATAGCTACGAACATTGATTTCGGATTGTTCATTTAATCTCTCAAAGTTTTCACCGCCAACAGATGAAGCAAGCTTTATTCCCTCATTTACAACTGCTGTTTTCATCTCTAAGGTAACACTTCTGACTTTGGTACGAAGTCGCTCCCTATTTTTATTGATACGACGTATAAATCTTGACAAGATTTCTAGAAAGGCTATATCTTCATTAGAATTTCGAGCAAAGCCAATTTGCGCTTCATCAATGCTGCTTAAAACAATTCTTACTGGTGTATCGTAGTTGGCAAGAACTGCTCGACGCTTAACAAAATTATTGAGTTCTAATACAAATGTATTAAAGCGGCTAATTTCTGTTAAAAATTCGTCATCCTCATCGATTCCCTCACAGTAGTCTTTTGCATCAATAAAGCATACTGGAAACTCATCGAGATCATAAGGTTTCAGAGCTTCTGCAAAGCTATGGCGGTAGCTGGCGATTTTCCCTTCTTCTTCTCCTGCATCAGCTGACATTTTGTTAATTACTAGCATCATTTTCCAGCGATAGCCTTTGTCGTATGCCAGCTTCTTAAAGTTTTCAACCGTGTATGTGTCGAACAGCATGTATGTGAGGCAAAATACCAGCAGGTCAGCTTTTGAAATGGCCTCATAGGTGATTTGGTCATGATCTTGACGATCAGTAAATAAACCAGGAGTATCAATAATTCTAATACCGTTCCAGTCGTAAGGAGAGGTCTTATCGGTTGCAATGTCAGCATCGATATGAATATCTCGACGTCCTGTCAGTGCAGAGATAATGGTCGATTTTCCAGCACTATATTGTCCAATGAAGGCAACTGTGAGCGCCCCTTTTTGTTTATATTCCTTAACACCTTCCCGCAACTTATAACGAATTTTAGTCAGATCTTCAGAGTTTGCTGAAGCCAATAGCTGGTCAAATTTAACATAAGCTTTCTTAAAGCGATCGCCAATTTCAGCAGCCTGGAATTTTGGAGTAGATTGAGACATAATGCAGTACCTCAGATGTGTAGATAAGCTTAAGAATGAACTACCCCGCCGCAAGCGGACGGGGTATCAGAATCAAAAAAGAGCA
>JACYMB010000033.1 GCA_015272205.1 Synechococcales cyanobacterium T60_A2020_003
GTACCTCAACTCACGCGCCTCTCATCCCGACGCTGACCTTTCAGGTACATCGCGGGGCTTCCCGTCTAAAAGCTAAAGCAAAGGTTGGCGGAGCGATACCCTCACGATATTGAACGCTATATGGACGGCAAAGATCCGTTTATTAAAGCCATTGATCAAGTCGCAGTTCGTTGGCGCACAGAGTCTGTGGGCGATCGCCCCATCTAGCGTAGAGCCAGATTATCCGTAAGCCGCACGGTGATGATTTGATCTGGTTGAATCACTACATACGCAGACCGAACCTGGGCAACGGTGCTGGCGGCAACTCCACCGAATAAGGAGGCCGGATTAAATGCCGAGGAGTTTTCGCTGGTTTCGCTCACCGTTTCATCTCCATGATGGAGATGAATAGGCTGCGATTCCCCGGTAACCCGAATGTTTTCGGTTTGGGTGGCGATCGCCTGAATTACAAACTTGCTGCTACTGTCACTGGTTTCAAAACGGCCAATTACCGGACTGCCAGCTTCCGCGATCACGTTTCCCTGACCATCGCGGAGGGGCTGTT
Source organism: Synechococcales cyanobacterium T60_A2020_003 (assembly GCA_015272205.1). Classification (NCBI taxonomy): domain Bacteria; kingdom Bacillati; phylum Cyanobacteriota; class Cyanophyceae; order Synechococcales; species Synechococcales cyanobacterium T60_A2020_003. Next base: position 545 of record JACYMB010000033.1, read on the forward strand.
GCAGCAAGAGTACATCCTGGCGCACACCGGGAAGAAGGGCTAGGGGTTCAGTACCGGGATAGCGGAGGCTAACGGTCATACTCGCAGAACTAGAACTCTGACGATCATTGGTTTGAGATGTGTGGGTTTGAGATGTATGGGCTGAGTTATCCGTAATCGGCTGACCAAAGGCGATAGAAGCGGTTGAGGTCGCTTCTGTGGTGCTAGGAGCAGGAGGGGCTACAGGAGGGGCGATCGCCTCTGGTGGGGCTGGACGTTCTACCTCGATTTCGGAGGATTCCTCAGGGCGGGATACAGAGATTGCCACTTGAGGCGCATTTTGAACGACAGGCAGGTTTACAGCGTCCTGATTCGCGAGGGTATTCAGTTGAGCAAGAGCAGCTTGGGGAGAGGTGGCAGCCGGGAATACAACCGAAGGATGGGTGGCATCTAACACGGGCTGTGCTGGACGGGTGGGGACGGTAGCATCGAGGACAGGAGCGGTGGGGTCATAGCGATATTCAGGTTGCGTAATCCTGGCGTCGGTAATCTCAACGTTGAGGGTATCCGACTGGGGATCGAGGGCGATCGCCCCATCCTCTGACTCAAACGGAACAATCGTCTGAGTCTCATCAGCGCCCATTTCAGCGATCGCGTCCCGAATACTGGGAACGTCCAGATTCGTTAGGTCAGCAGTATCGTCTTCTTGCGCCTCCAGTTCGGTCGCAGCCTCATTCTCTGCAAGGGTGGGTGGCATGACGGAAAGTTCAATCGCGCCCGGTTCTAGCGGTGGTAGCGTATTGGTTTCTGCGTCTACCGATGCTTCCGTGGCAGCAGTGGGCATTGGTGCAGCTTCAACCTGCGTTGTGGGAGATGTTGCCTGAACCGTAGGGGGGGAAGGTACAGGTTCAGACCTAGGGGCGATCGCTACAGATTCAGAGGGGCTGCCTGCCAACAGCGGACGAATCACCCACTGACCATCCGCCGTTTGTTGAACCTCGACTTGACCACTGGCTAGCACGGCATCTGGGGATAGCTCGATCACCACCCGCGCCATATCCGGCTGAAACTGACTGACCCGCACCGAGCGCACGGCACCGGATAGCATCTGTTCAACGGGAACGTCTCCGACTTGGGTATTGGGCAAGTCCACCACAATCCGGGCAGGTTGGGCCATCAGAAAGTGCCGAGGCGTGGTTTCATCGGAAATCGTAAGTTCCACTTGCTGAGTGGTCTCGTCATAGCGCCACTGATTGAGCTGTCCCGCCTCTGCGACTGTTGTTGCGAGGAGGGTAGCGATCGCCATACAGCTGACTCCAACGCCCTTCCAACCTGCCATCGATCGGGCAGATGGGATCGTTGCGGTTAGCAATTCCCAGATTCGGGTCGTGTTGCGTGCTGGCATGGATGGTCTCCCCCTCGGTCGCAAGGTCAGAATGGGCAGTGCTGTAGCAAGTTCAAATGCGTTGGGTCTAGAGTCAAAACTCTACATCTAGAACTCGCCTAGTAGTTTACTCCCTATAAATAGCGTTTGATCACAAAAAGTGTCGAATATATGTTGCTTTTTGCAAACAATCTGCCATGAGGATCGCGGAAAAGCCGCATAAAAAAAGTCCCCAGCGATCGCCAGGGAACAGTTGTTGCTGATCAAGTCAGGAGCAGAGTAAATCCAAAGGTTGTAAAGATAAGGGCGAAAGACGCCTAATCGGTGCGATCGCTCAGGAAAACCATGTTGAGTGGAGGTTGTATAGGAACCGACCATCATCCCCCATTCAGAAGAATCAGGTCGGTCTCTAAGCTCGACTTTATCCAATTGATCCAAAAAGGAAAGCAGCAAGCAGAATTCAGATGAG
>JACYMB010000034.1 GCA_015272205.1 Synechococcales cyanobacterium T60_A2020_003
CAGCCAACACCATTCTGGGCTATCTCGCGTCAATCTACGCGCAACAACAACCTATCGATGAAACAACCTGGCTGGATTATCCCCAGGTTGCTCAGCAGTTACAGCAGGATCCAGATGCCCTCCGGATTAAAAAACTCCTCTACTGTGCGTGTGGCCATTCCTGGCAGAACGACCCTGCCATCCTAGAGGGGGTAGATATGGTGAGTTTGGTACACCAAATGCGCCACGTTGCGCCGACTCAATCGACCTTAAGTGCCATCCTGGCCAGCATCGTCGCGACCCTCAATCGTGCCCAAACCTACGACGCGATCGCCCATCGCATTGCGATCGCGTTTACCCCCCTCTACGACGATGCAGACGATGCGGCGGAAACAGAGATGACCGAAATAGATGTTGTCGCCCCAGACGCCACCGGATTGTTGCCCCCTGCCCACGATGCTAGTATCGAAACCGCGATTTCAAGACCAGAAGGGGCGATCGCCTCAGCCTGTTCCTCCAGTCAGTCCTTAACCTTAGCAACCCTCGCCAAAAGCCTGCCCCGCGTACAGCTCAGCATGGTTGACCTGTACGATCTGCGTTTAGAAGTGATGAAATACACCACTCCACTCCGCGCCAAGGTGCTGCTCTTTGCCGCCCTTCGACAGCAAATGACATGGTCATCCGAAGACTACACCCTGCTGAAAACAACAGACCTCAGCGCTCTGCTTCAGGAAACCTTTCAAACCTACAAATACATCGACCACCTACGCCCTCATCTCACTGATGTTGCTAACCGCCTAACCCCGACCCCAGACTACCTCCAAGCCTGTAGTGCCATTTTACGCGCTGTGACGCCCTGGTACGAAACGGGGATACCTGAGGATCAAGCGGTTGACATCTCCGCTTAAACCGTGCCTGACCTCAATACGTCCCCTCAGCGGGAAGCAACCGATATGCAATTCAGCCAAGGTGAAGTCACGGGAACCCTCAACTACAGCATCGGCAAGGAGCATCAACGATGAATGCTCAAACCGTTATCGCCCAGTATGCTCAAGGAAATATCGACTTTGACGGGCAAGATTTGCACCAGGCCAACTTTTCCAACACAGACCTGATCGGGATCAACCTCACCCAGACTGATCTCCAAGGCGCTCAGTTCCTATTTTCATTTTTGAATCGGGCGAATTTTACCCACAGCACTTTAATAGGAGCCGATCTCAGCGGCGCAAACCTCAGTCAGGCGATTTTTGTGCGGGCGAACTTGCGGGATGCCGATTTGCATGGCGCAATGTTATGTGCTGCCGATCTGCGGAGTGCCGACCTAACCCTCGCAGATTTGATTGATGCTAATCTCATCGATGCCGATTTGCGCAATGCCGATCTCAGCAGTGCAAATTTGACCGGAGCCTGCCTGCGCGGGGCCAACCTGCGGGAGGAAAATCGTCAGTATGCGTCAAAGTTGTGTGGCGCAATTCTGTGGAAAGCCGATTTACGCGGCGCAAACTTAGCAGGTGCAAATTTAGCCAAAGTGGATCTACGAGAAGCAAACCTGGCTGAAGCATCCCTGCGGGGAGCGGATTTGCGCGGAGCGGATCTAACGGGCGCAAATCTACGCGGAGCATTTTTGACCGATGTAGACGGAACGGGCGCGATCCTGCGGAAGGCCAACCTAACCCATGCCAAGATGGAGCGAGCCATCTTCAACGATGCCGACCTGGCAGGGGCAAGGCTGACAGGCGCAATTCTGCCCGATGTCAAACTCTGTAAGGCGCATCTTGCCCGTGCCAATCTCGCTCAAGCCCAGTTGAGTCGGGCTGATCTGAGTCGGGCGAGTTTGCGGCAGGCTATTCTGAGGAGCGCAAATCTCACCGATGCCTACCTCGCTCGAACGGATCTCACCGATGCGGATCTGTGCGACGCGGGATTGGTTCGCGCTGAATTGAGTAGTGCCAACCTATTTGGTGCAACGCTGACTGGTGCTACGATGCCCGATGGAACGGTACGAACCTAACCGGAACGCTCTAGAGAAATTCTGCCGAGCATCCCGCTGTTGATTGGGGTATGCTACTCTACGGCGAAGACAGTGAGGTTGGGAGGATTGCCGTATGGCTAAGCAGCGGATCGGGCTTGTGTTTGGTGGTCGGTCAGGAGAACACGAAGTTTCGATTAGCTCTGCGCGGGCGATCGCCCAAGCCTTAGCCACCCCTCCTAACCTTGAGCGCTATGAGGTAATCCCGTTTTACATCCGCAAAGATGGCGTTTGGTGTGCGGATGATGAGCCCCAACAGGTACTGAACTCTGGTCAACCAATGGCGATTGAAGCAAGCGATCGCCGCCAGCTTTGGCAATTTCCCAGCCACGTTGCCGATATTGACGTATGGTTTCCCATCTTACACGGCCCCAACGGGGAAGACGGCACGATTCAAGGTCTGTTTCGGTTAATGCAGGTTCCCTTTGTGGGCTGTGATGTGTTGGCTTCGGCGATCGCCATGGACAAGATTGCCATGAAGGAAGCCTTTGCCCAGGCAGGACTGGCGCAGGTGAAGTATCTCGCTGTAACGCGGGCGGAGGTCTGGTCGAATCCTTGCGTATTCCCGAAACTGTGCGATCGCATTGAGGCCGAACTGGGCTATCCCTGCTTTGTCAAACCTGCCAACCTGGGATCGTCTGTGGGGATTGCCAAGGTGCGATCGCGTTCCGAACTAGAAGCGGCGTTGGATAGTGCCGCCAGCTACGATCGCCGCCTCATTGTCGAAGCCGGAGTGAAGGCCAGAGAGGTCGAGTGTGCGGTGTTGGGCAGCGACAATCCCAAAGCTTCGGTTATTGGCGAAATCACCTACCAAAGCGACTTTTACGACTACGAAACTAAATATACTGCCGGCCTGGCCGATCTCCACATCCCGGCGAAACTGCCAGCGGCGATCGCCCAGCGGATTCAAGAGACGGCGATCGCGGCGTTCAAAGCGCTAGATGCCTCTGGGTTGGGACGGGTTGACTTTTTCTATGTGGAAGAAACGGGTGAAATCTTGATCAACGAAATCAACACCATGCCTGGGTTTACCGCCACTAGCATGTATCCCCAACTCTGGGGCGCAACGGGAGTTTCCTTTCCTGACCTGGTCGATCGCCTGATTCAAATTGCCCTAGAGCGGTATCAAGATTCTGCTGGGTCTGAGTAGGCCAACGATCTACTGCTCAGGGCTAGAAGCGGGGAACTTTCCAAATCTTGAGAGACTTGTCCGAGCTGCCGCTGACCAAAATCTTGCCATGGCTAGTGACCGCAATCGAATTGACCGAATCGCTATGTTCGCGCAGGGTGATCACCGATTCGCCCGTGTTGATATCCCAAAACTGAATCGTGGCATCTGCGCTGCCGCTGACAATCAACGGACGCTTGGGCACAAAGCATACGGTGTTCACATCGCGGCTATGCCCAACGAAGGTGCGGATCAACTCTCCGGTTTTGAGATTCCAAAGTTTCACCTTTCGATCCTTGCTGGCACTCACCAACGTGGTGTTGTCAGGACTGACGGCAACGCAGTTCACCGAATGATTGTGGGCATTCCAGGCCGTAAGCTGTTCTCCCGTTTGCAAACTCCAGACCTTAATCTTGTTGTCCAGGCCACCGCTCACTAGCACCCGTCCATCAGGGCTAATGGCGATCGCCTTTACCATGCCAGCCACACCCATCAGCGTTCGCAATAGTGCCCCCGTTGCCAACATCCACAGCCGAATCGTGCGATCCTCGCCGCCACTTGCCAAGATTCGTCCATCGGGACTGATGGCGATCGCATTCACATCCCGCGTATGGCCGGACAGGGTTCCCCGCAGTTCCCCCGTTTGGACGTTCCAGAGCTTAATCGTATAGTCGTCACTGCCGCTCACCAGCACTCGGCCACTGGGACTAATGGCGATCGCGTTAATGGCGCGAGTGTGCCCAGAGTGGGTCGTGAGCAGTTCCCCCGTGCCCAAATTCCAGGTTTTGATCATGTTGTCGAGACTGCTGGTAGCAACCGTTTGGTTATCGGCGCTAAGGGCTACACAAGTAATCCAAGAGGAATGTCCAGTTAAGGTGTAAATACAGCCCTGCTTAGACAGTTTGACCCCTGACGGAATACCAGACGTTTTCGCCGCTTTCGCCTGCGTTAGACCAGACGGTAGATCGAGATTGGTGGCGGCATTGGATAGGGGGGACGCCGAGGAGGGGGGGAGGGTTACCCCTGGAGAGACGGATGCTCTCCCAGGAGTCGAGGTACGGGATGATCCCGCTGCCGCTGGAGTCACGGGGAGCGGAGTCGCGATCGCCACATCCGCATTCAGATCCGTCAGCACATCCTGAGCCGATTGGTAGCGTTCATTCACCAAATCGCGCAGCAACTTATCAAGAACCATTGCGAGGCGATCGCTCACAGGTCTCCCCTGCCGATTCAGATAGTCTCGCCAAATCCAGCGCCCTTGGAGGGGATCGTAGAGGTTGTCCGGTCGCGTTCCCGTCATCACGTGCAGGCAAGTTGCCCCCAGACTGTACAAGTCACTCGCTGGATAAGCTTTACCGCTGCGAAACTGCTCTAACGGTGCATAGCCCTCGGTGCCGATGCGCGTTCCGGTCAAGGCTCCACTATTTTGGGTAATTTGCTTAGCCACGCCAAAATCAATCAGCATCAAGCGTTGATCGATCTGCCGCCGCAGAATGTTGGATGGCGTAATATCACGATGAATTACCTGGTGGGTATGAATGAACTGAAGCACGGGCAAGATATCGTTCAGCACGTTTCGTATCTGCTGTTCGCTAAATGGCCCTTGGCGGCGAACCTGCTGGGCTAGACTCAGTCCTTCAATAAATTGCTGCACCAAGTAGAGATAGGTGTCTTGCTCAAAGTAGGCCAGCAGGGTCGGAATTTGGGGATGTTCGCCCAGTTCATGCAGCCGCACGGCTTCTTGATTAAAAAGCTGCACCGCTTTCTGGAGGGATTTTGTGCCCTGCACCTGGGGCGAGAACTGCTTAATCACACACTTACTACCCAACCGATCCTCATCGGTTGCCAGGTACGTTCGTCCAAATCCTCCCTGTCCGAGCAACATTGTGGGGCGATATCGTCCGCGTAGAGATGCTATTAGGGGCGCACCGCAACTGATACACACCCGTGCATCATCTAAATTTTGAGGCTTTGTACAGGTTGGGTTTAAGCAGCAAAGCATGGTAGTGCGGAAGCTAAGCAACAAATCAGAAACGCCAGCGATCGCCCTGCAAAGCCGAGTTGAAAGTCAGCAGCTAATGGAACTGTCCGCTAGGCTCTCAAATCTAAGCACTTGAGCTTATTACCGAGAGGACTCTGAAACGCCCAAGTGACAGTAGCATAGGCCGTTGGCTGTTTCAGAACATCCTTATTCAGAACTTCTTTATATAGAGTACCCCTGTTGGGCGTGTCGCAAGTCGAGGGCGATCGCGTAGAAGACAGTACACCTGATGAAAGACGGAAAACGTACGACTATTACACTGTAAATGCAAACTTACACGCCGAATCTGCTTCACTTTAACGGTTAAAGTTAATAATTCAGGCCCCAAAGTCCACTATCCCTATCGTGAAATACTCACAGAATGGGAGTCAAATCATCAACCTCGATCCTAAGCTTGAGTATGGACGATGCATGGCACCATCAGCGATTCCAGCATTGCATCTATAGCTTGCTTAAATTTAAGACGTTGGTTATTCGTTCGAAAGCTCCGATGACGATGTCGGAGAGGGGGAAATGATGGTTTCGCTGGACGCAGTGCCTGAACGCTCCTTGAGCGCTTGTCGAAATCCCAACACCACCAACACGTTTGACAGGGTGAGAAATAATTCTGCTCCACCGTGTAACCAGTCTACATTCGCAAGCACATCTCCGTAGGTAACCTGCGCGTAAATTCCGGCGGGGATCGTGATGGCAACAAATACCAGCGTACCGAAAAAGCCCATCAGCGCAAGACGAGGAGTTTGGCGCGATCGCGTCAGGAACCATAAAAATCCAAGATAGGGAAACAGGGACAATGCAAATAAGGTTTCCTTAGATACAGAAAAGGTGTGGGCGAGGAGAGGGGAGGAAAGCATAGGGTAATAGGGGGATGGAGTGATGGAGTGGGGTTTAAGGGGAGTGATCGGCTTTGGGGGAGGTGTGCCAGATCCACCAGGCGGCTAGGCACAGCGTTGTATTGCCTACAACCGTCGTGGCAGCTTGCAGGGTCACTAACCATTCTAGGTTTGCGGCGTTGTCGAAGTAATGCCAGGTGCAGGCGGACATGGCGCTGATCAAAAGGGGCAACATAGCGACGGCTAGCCAACGCCATGCCGGATTTTTTTTCACGTCGGCATACAGCCAAATCAGCCAAATGGCGGCGACCCATTCAATCACGCTGGAGATGTGGATGACCCAGGTTGGAATTGATAACGCGTGCATAGCAAACCAGTGGATAGGGGGAGCAATGTTAGATACGGGGTGCAATCACTTCAGCGTGTGCCCTTGGATATTGTAAGGTGTATGGCAGTTTCGAGAAATGAGTGGCTCATGCGTGCAGTGTTGTGCGGGTATTACGGCAAGGGAAATGGCGGCGATGAGGCGTTATTGGCATCGCTCTTGCAAATGCTGCCGTCGGAGGTGACGCCTGTGGTGTTGTCCGGCGATCCGACCCAGACGCAGCAGGATTATGGGGTTGAGGCGTGCGATCGCCAATCTGCCTTTACCGTCCTCCAAGCCTTACGTCATGCCGATGTGTTTATCTGGGGGGGCGGCAGCCTGATCCAAGATGCGACGAGTGCCCTGAGTCCGGTGTATTACGTCGGGTTGATGGGACTGGCACAACGCCTAGGTTTAAAGACCATTGCCTGGGCACAAGGAATTGGGCCATTGAACCGTCCCTCTACGCGTTGGATGGCAAAGCAAGCGTTTTCCGGCTGTAGTGCGATCAGCGTTCGGGATGGCGGATCGGCGCAAACTCTGACGGATTGGGGGTTGCCGTTTGTGATGGCTCCTGATCCGGTGTGGGCATTGGAACCGAAGCCCCTGCCTGGATTTTGGGATTTGCCTGCGCCACGGGTGGCGATCGCCCTGCGTCCCCATCCGTTATTGCCCCCCGAACGCCTACACACCATGGGCACAGCCTTGGTTAATTTCCAAAAGGCCACCGGAGCGTTTATGCTCTTGATCCCGTTTCAGCCCTCCCAGGATTTGGCGATCGCCCAAACCCTTCATGAACAGATGCCAGACACGAGCAAAATTCTCACCGTGCGCGATCCGCGTCAGTTGCGTGGCGTGTTTCAAGGCGTCGAGATGGCGATCGCCATGCGGTTTCACGGACTGATCATGGCAGCGGCGGCAGAGTGTCGGTGTGTGGCGATTAGCTATGACCCCAAGGTGAGTCAGTTGATGCAGGATCTCAATTTACGGGGCTGGGAACTAGACCAGTTGCCGACGGATGCCACGCAGCTCTGTCATGCCTGGTTAGACCACTACGCCAACGGGGACGGACTCTCAGCGACTCAGATTGCGGCCTTGACCGATCGCGCCTTGCTTCATCGTGATCTGTTGCATGGCGTGTTGAACGGCTAGGTCCCAGGGTCAGATTGACACGAACTATACCAAATTCCAAACAGTCCAGCTCCATTGGTATACGGCAAATTCTATCCCTCCAAATGTGATCTCAAAACAGGTATCATCCGTGATCAAATGTTGATTTTTTAGACTAAAAACCGTAACGATCGCGTTTGCATCTAGAAATATGTGGTACTAAGTTTAGTGTCACGTGGATGTTCAATTGTGCATAGGTAGAGTTTAGGGATTAAAATCACAGGTAATTTAAAAATTAATTATCTCGTAGGCGATCGCCCGCCATGGGCAACCTTCCATTTCCGAACTCAACCGTATTCAGGCGTTCATCAACATCCGAACAGTTCCATCGAACAGTTCTATCTCACCTGCCGTACCCGTTTTAGAGCACTGTAGCTATGAGTGAATCGTCCCTCCCCTCGAATTCATCCCAGCCGACTCAGGGAGTGCCCCATTCCGCCAATGCGGATGCGATCGAGCGTCAATCCTTGTATGAACGTGAAGAGGCCATTCAGAACCTCTTGTCCGATCCGTCGCCTGTGGAGAGGCTCATGGGTACAAAGGCGGACCTCACGGCCGCGATGGACGTTGCCCACGCGGCGATGAATCTGGGCTCTCTGACGGGAGAAGCCACCCCTCACCCCGAAGATTTAGTGGTACTCATTCAAGCCTTGAATCAGTGCAACAGCAACTTACTCGCCCGTATTAACGAGCTGGAAGTGGAGTTGGCAAAAAGCCAGGAAAACCTCAAAATTCAGGCCGAATCACCGGATGCCGATGCGATTTCTCTGCGCACAGAGCTAAACCAGGTCAAACTGAAGGTGATGAAGCTTCGCCAGCAGATGAGTGCGGCCTATCAAGCCAATCAGTCGCACCGGGCGCGCATCCAAGACTTGCAGGCACAGCTTACGAAGACTGAACAAGAACATTCCGCTTTAACCAAAGCTCATACCCAACTTCAGGATCAGTTCCAGGCTCAATCTCAGCGACTTGTAGAGGCTGAAAATACCTGTAGAGATCTATGCCTGCGGCTGCATCGTCAACAGCAATATACGCTGCAATTCAAGGCGGCTCTCAAGGCACGGTCGTCCTTGGGGATCTCGGAAACACCAGGAGCAGAGGTGGAAGCCGTCCATCTGAGGGCCGATGCGGTGGAATTAGCCTCAAAAGTTCGAGAAATTCGTCCGTGGTCCCTGCAAGCCAAGGCAGAAGAGGCAAGAACGAATCCCTTCACGGCTCTGCAATCTGCAACCATGGCCGAGCCTGCCGATCAATTCGCAAGTGAACCGTTGCCAGAGGCACCATCCCCCCTAATGGATATT
>JACYMB010000035.1 GCA_015272205.1 Synechococcales cyanobacterium T60_A2020_003
TCATCCTGGCATTTTACGCCGCAGAGCGGCGGGGAATCGACCCGCAGGGATTGAAGGCATGGTACTCTTGAGACAAATGGTCTTAGCTCGGATCTTCCCAACAATGAGCCCAGAGGAGCGGTTGCAGCACCAGGAGGATATTTTTGATAGTCCCGACAGCCTGGATCGGCTATGTCGCGTGAGTGGTGGCCATGCCCGCAACCTGCTACGTCTGCTGAACAGTTGGATTAGTGAGTTTGAGCTACCGCTTCAACGGGAAACCTTGGAAACCGTGATCCGGCTACGGCGCAGTGAAGCCCAGAGACCAGGTTTTCCTTTCATTGGATGCATCCTCCCAACACGAGAAGAGCTTTCTGCTTCTATTCTCTTACACACCCAATGATTTCGCTATCGATGTAAACGAATTTGAGGGATTCTTAATGTCACAGGGTGGTCTACCAAAATGACAGCTACTTAAACTCTGTAGGGGCTTGATCCCCCGTCTCCCCTTAAAAAATGGGGGAAGTAGCCTCGAAATCCCTCTTGAAAAGGGGGACATCCCCAGACTTTTCGGATGAAAACAAGATCTGTAGACACGGTAGAGATCCAGAGAGTGGGTATACAATGCATGAATCATGATTCCTGAAGCCGATACAATAGGAGTCAGAAGGGTTTTCCGTAGCCACTCAGCCCGTTTAGTTTGAGTTCATGCAAGCACTGCTCCGTTTCATCCCAGCGTTCAAACCCTTTTGGGATTTATACCGACAGGCCTCCCTGGCTCCGGCCACGAGCCTAGACGGTTGGTCACTGGAGGATCGCGATCCGCAGGTCATTGAGCAACTCTTGCCCGCGATGGACTGGCTCTATCGCTACTACTTTCGGGTGAGAACCAGCGGTTGGGAGCATATCCCTCCAGAGGGAAAGGTGCTATTGATTGGGTCTCACAACGGTGGACTCGCTGCGCCTGACTTGTACATGATGATGCACGACTGGTATCAAACCTTTGGGGTTCACCGTCCCGTTTATGCCCTCATGGATCCCACGATCTGGAAAGCCCTACCGGGACTCGCCCGCCTCGCCACTCAGGTCGGAACGCTCCGGGCTCATCCCAAAATGGCGATCGCCGCTTTGCACCACAACGCTAGCCTATTGATCTATCCGGGGGGCGTTCAGGACGTGTTTCGACCGTACTCAGAACGCAACACCATTCACTTTCACGGTCGTCGAGGATTTATTAAACTCGCCTTACAAACAGAGACACCGATTGTTCCGTTAATTTCCCACGGAGCCCACGCTACCCTGATTGTCCTAGCGGATATCTATCCTCAAATACAGCAACTTCATCAGTGGGGGGTGCCGTGGTTGTTTGGCATCGATCCTGAAGTTTGCCCCATTTACCTCGGACTTCCCTGGGGCATTGCGATCGGGCCACTGCCCAACATTCCGCTACCCGTTCAAATTCATACGCGGGTCTGCCATCCCATTGTGTTTGATCGGTATGGAGAAGCGGCAGCTCAGGATAAAGCCTACGTTCAGGCGTGTTACGACTTGGTGCAGAATCAAATGCAATCTGAACTCGATCGTTTGGTTCAAGAGAGTTGCGTATCCCCTTAGGATTGGGTTAAGACAGGTCTGATGCGTAGAGAGAACCGTTGCCCCTCCTCGAAAGCCCTACCGTTTGATTGAGCGTCTAGGCCGACATCCCCCTTTCCCAAACAGTTGTCTATAGACACCTAACGCTAAGGGCTTGACGATCCCTCGTTGGAGTTGTCGATTTTTTGAACGAGTGTTTCAGCCATCTGTATTGCCTTTGAAAGTAGGATGTGCTCCTGTTGCCCCATACCTGCTTCCTCACTCACCATGCTGTAGATGTGGGGATTGGCCAGCATACCAGCCAATAGCTGGGTGGCAATCTCTTTGACGTCGGTTTCTTTGGATGTCATTCTTGCTCGCCTCCTGTTCAATAAGGCGTATCCGTGTTGTTCAACATCGTTGCGCTTTCTCAGCGTATCAAGTCTGCCAGCACACGGGTCACCCTGCGGCTGAACTTTACCATTCGCTATGGTGTCCGAGTTATGCGGATGAAAGGACTTGAACCTTCACACCTTGCGGTACTAGAACCTAAATCTAGCGCGTCTACCAATTCCGCCACATCCGCGTAGCTAAACTATACTAGCAGAACCTTGTCCTCAATGGGCAAGACCCGTTAAACATTTTTAGTACCCATAGCACTTGTCGTTCAATGGTCGCTATTTTAACTAACCGCTAGGATTCCTCCGCAGAGAGGGCGATCGCCCGCCGTTGATTCAAACACGTCAATCCATCGTGATAGGCCTGATCAAACAATGCTTCTAGTTTGGGATGCACGCCTCGCAGGCGATCGACCACCGTTTTTGCCCATTCAAAATAGTCATACTGCCGCTGAAGTGGCCAGTCTGCAGGTGGGGATATGGCCATATCTCGCAAATTAGCAGTCTTATCCGCTAACTTCACGAGCTTGGCGCGATCGCTCAGATGCGGCGCATGGTCGATTTGAAGCTGCTTGCGGGCGGATTTTGGTAGGGATTTGTCATCGGTGACTTGGCGGACAACCTCGGTGACCTCCGAACCAAAGGTTGATTCCAGTTCCGCAAAGGTTGTGTCGGTATCTTCGACGGTATCGTGCAGCAGTGCTGCGAGAATCACGACCGTATCGTCAATGTTCGACTCGTTCCATAGGATCTGCATGAGGGCGATCGGGTGGTTGATGTAGGGCGTCACATCGTCCTTACGACGCTGATGGCGATGTTTGAAGGCTGCAAAGTGGGTGGCATGGATCAATGCACCCATATCCCTACTGTTGAAACTTGAAGACTCGTGCTGAGAGAGCATGGACAGAGATCCTCGCGATCGCTAATCTACACTCCCGTTATAGCGCCTCTATCCTCATCGCCGACGAGCCGTAACCTCGATTTCCAGTTTCATCTGGGGATCGGCGAGACCTGCGACTATCATGGTAGCGGCGGGTCGGATCTGTCCCAGGTAGCGTTGAAACACAGGCCAACAGGGTTCAAAATCCTGGCGATCGGGGAAAATATAGCGAATCCGTACAGTATCCTGTAGCGTACAATTGGCCTGGGCTAGGGCAGCTTCTATGTTTTGAAAGCACTGCTCAGCTTGAACCACGACATCGTCTGCAATGGTCATCGTGGCGTAGTTGTATCCCGTTGTGCCCGACACAAACACCCAATCGCCATCAACCACGGCACGAGAGTAGCCAATCTGGGCTTCAAATACTGAGTTTGAGGAGATCAGGTAACGTTCCATGGAAATAAAGTCGAGCTTAGAACGGAGGATAGGGGCGATCGCCACCATCCCCTACTTTAAAGTCTTAAGGCTTGCTATGAGCAAGACACGCACCTGCGTTTTCCTGAAAATAGACTTTTTTCATTGTTGGGAGTGACGCACTGACGTCATAAGGGATTGGTCTGGATACCAGAGTAAATTTCCGGCTGCAAATACTGTTTGATCCTTACAAAGGCTGGAACCATAACACCTGATCCTGCGATCGCCCAGCGAGATAGAACTGATGTACCTAATCCTAGCACTGAGCATTGAGCGTTTTGATTGACAGTTTAATCACCCTTCGTTACGAATCTGGGTGACCCCGGCAATCTTGACGGCACATACGCAATAATAGGAAGAAGCTAGTTTGAGAATGAATCTCACGTGCGTTGGTGGTTACTTCAGCACGACGGCGATTTGCTTCTCACCTGCATTCAACGCTTATTGACGCTTTCAACGTTACTGTCTATGACTTCAGCGGTTACTTCCGATTCAACCCAAGCGATGGGCGACCTCAAGCGAGGACTCCCCGTTACGATCATCACTGGCTTTTTAGGAAGCGGCAAAACAACGCTGCTTAACCACATCCTCAGCAACCAGGAAGGACTGAAGACGGCTGTACTTGTCAATGAGTTCGGCGAAATCGGCATTGACAATGATCTGCTGATTACCACCGGAGAAAACGATGACAACATGGTGGAACTCAGCAATGGCTGTATCTGCTGCACTATCAATAATGACCTGATGGATGCTGTCTACCGAGTCCTGGAACGGCAAGATCAGATTGATTATCTGGTTGTAGAAACCACCGGACTGGCCGATCCACTGCCGATCGCTCTTACCTTCTTAGGAACGGAACTCCGCGATCTCACCCGTTTGGATTCCATTGTGACGGTGGTCGATTCCGAGAACTACAGCCTCGATTTGTTCAACAGTCAGGCGGCCTACAACCAGATTGCCTACGCCGATATTCTGCTGCTCAACAAAACGGATTTGGTGGACGAGGCCGATTTAGATTTGCTGGAAACCAAGATTCGGGACGTGAAGCAAGATGCCCGAATTCTGCGCACCACCAAGGCGCAAGTTCCTCTACCTTTGATTCTCAGTGTAGGACTGTTTGAGAGCGATCGCTATTTTGAAACCGAGTCGGATCAGCACCACGATCATCACGATCATTCCAATTGTGATCATGACCACGGCCATTGTGAACATGAGCATCACGACCATGATCACCACGATCATTCCAACTGCGATCATGATCATGGCCATTGCGAACACGATCACGACCATCACCACTCCAATCACCTAGAGATTGATGGGTTCACATCGATTTCCTTCCAGAGCGATCGCCCCCTCTCGATTCGCAAGTTCCAGCATTTTCTAGATAACTTGCTGCCAGCCAGCGTATTTCGCGCTAAGGGCATTCTCTGGTTTGACGAAAGCCCAAAACGGCATATCTTCCACCTCAGTGGTAAGCGATTCACCCTCGATGATGAAGAGTGGAAAGGCGAACCAAAGAATCAACTGGTGTTGATTGGTCAAAATCTCGATCAGGAAACCCTAAGGCAGCAATTAGAAGACTGCATCTGCATTCCATCAGTGAATCGCGGCAAAGGGTTTGGTAAATAGATTCGCTGGATCAATTTAGATTAAGATGGCTAGGCGATTCTCCAATGGGGAATCGCTTAGTTGTGGGAAGGAATGAACGTATGCGAGTAGTGGTACAGCGGGTTTCGTCCTCGCAAGTCGTCGTTGGGGAGCAAGTCGTTGGCGCAATTCAACGGGGACTCAATCTCTTGGTTGGCATTGCCGAAACAGACACCGAAGCCGAGTTGGACTGGATGGTAAAGAAATGTCTAGAACTGCGGATTTTTCCCGACAGTGCCGGAAAGTTTGACCAATCGGTGCTGGACATCCAAGGCGAACTCCTTGTGGTCAGTCAGTTCACCCTCTACGGAGATTGCCGCAAGGGGCGTCGTCCCTCTTTCGACCAAGCAGCTTCCCCTGCAAAGGCGGAGGCACTCTATCTTCAATTCGTGGAAAAACTGCGCCAAAGTGGACTCAAGGTGGAAACCGGAAAATTTGGCGCGATGATGGATGTGTCGATTGAAAATGATGGCCCTGTAACCCTTATTCTGGAGCGCTAGGCATAGACGTTAGCGTTTTCTCTAATACCGTTGAGCCAACGATTCGACCAAAGAGTCGGCGCGTTAGAGTGTCCATCGGACAAAACCCCAACGACTCGTACAACGCCTGCGCCCTTGGATTATCAATATCCACACTGATGAACAGAGACTGAGCCTTAACCTGCTCTGCTTGGGAAATGCACTGCTGAAGCAACGCTGTACCAATCCCTTGCCCACGGCAATCTGCCCGAACAGCCAAGTTGCCAATGTAGAGCGTCTGAGCGGGATAGTCGTGCCTCAAAATCGCGTTGAGGAAAAAACGCTGTACCGCCTCTACCCACAGTCGTTGCCCCAAAGACAGTACCGCGTTGGCATCCGCCTGATCCGGCAAGCATTCCGTAGGAACCAAAACCACGACTCCAATCACCTCTCCTTCCTGCTCGGCAACCCAAATGTAGCGATGGCTAAACCGATTGTGCGATCGCTCCACAAGCATTGAGAGAACCGGAATAGCGCGATCGCCAAACAGGATTCTAAACAGCTCTGGCGCAGACTCGTAGATCAGTGCGGCAACTTGCGTGGACGAATGACGATCTAAGGTCATAGCGCAGTATTGAATGGAGTGAGGTGGTGGAGTCATAGAGGATGTTCTGGGTTGTGCTAGCCGATACCTGAGTTTAACCGCAAGCGGTTAAACTACCGTCGAGGCCAAATGCCAACCCAGTTTTTCTAGCTGCTTTTGAGAGCCACACACAACCATTTTATCAACCGGACAAGAAATAATCACACTCTCACTATCAGCTTGGATAATCTTCCCCTCAAGTGTGCGGTCCGGGCGATCGCATCGGACGTGCTACCCAATTTGCCATGCCATGATTCGTAACCCAACTCTTATACTCTAAGGTTAGGTCGCTCGGTCTACATTGGCGTCCTACCGATGTATCCACCAATAAGGTGATTTTTTGCGCCGAACCCAGGCTTGATTTCAAGGGGCATATTGATCTGGCTTGCGCCTGATATCCCTGCGATCGCAAGTTATAGCTCAGAGTTTTCAAACAAAGACTCTACCAACCTGTAGACCCTGATGCAACAACCGTATGGCTGCCGCATCAGGAACTCTGCCTTCCACGATCAGACCGAAAATCTGCATCAACGATTATCGGTCGTTCCCGCGATACTCTAATTCGTTATCGCTATCACGTCGATTGGCTTCCGTACTCTCGCTTTAGTAACCGTCACTGGGGAAGATAATAAAATCGCTGCGAATCCAGCCGATCGCGCCAGATTCTGGAAATCGCACTTCACACCAATTCAAATCACTACGTGCAGAATCAGTATCTACCACACAGTCCAAAATACTCACTCTGTCACCGACCAATCCATAGGCGATCGCCCGTGAATACTGTGTGGACTCACTCCGCACATTAATTTGAGCAGTTGGATCGGTAGCCGTCAGGGTGCCAATCCGATCACCACTGGAATAGGGGACAGTCGTTTCAAAGGCAGCCGTATCCCAGTACACCTAGATTGATTCATTGTTGAGTCTAAAGATTTGGCCTGCGTCTCCCAAGCCTGCTTGGCGATAGACGGGATTTCCGGCTGCGTCTACGAAATTACCGGGTACATCACCAACTGGGCTAAATTCATACACTGCACCTCCCTGAGTCTGAATCGTGATGTAGCCCTGGCGTTGCGAAAAGGTACAGGGCATTGAAGACGAGACGTAGTCCTCCCCGATGGGGTAAAAATCACAGTGAGCTTGTACGGGATCTGGACAAACCCACCGTGAACACGTCCATGGTCTCCCCGATGGGGTAAAAATCACAGTGAGCTTGTACGGTGTCTGCCTGGGCAACCCGTGTAAAGGCTATGGGCACAATGACACTCAGTACTGCGGCTGCAAATAGGTTTTGTAGTTTCATCGTTCACTCTCTTTCGTTAACAATGTTCAAATTCAGTTCTCTCAAGCCACCTATGAACCTGGGCAGGCAACAAGATTGAGTTGGGTTCCCCGTGCTTCCGCAACCCATCCGATCCGTTCATCACCGCTCAGACTGGTATAGGAAACCCGCTGCCAGGTGCACGGTGCAATGGTTTGCCGCTGGGGAGGTACGAGTCCGTAAACCCTAGATTGTCCCGCTGGCCCATCCGTTTGGCCTTGATAGGTTTGGGCTTGACCCGCTGGCGTTTCCCGTGCAATCAGTCCTAGGGTAGGTACCACTTGGTAACAGACCCCCGTTTCCGTTTCCGGCTCTGGCTAGGGATTGGGGCCAGCATCGCAGTTAAGTAAAAGCGTGGCTGCACGCACCCATCCCAGGGGTTCTTCAAGCTGGGCAACGCCCTCTCCCAATACCCCCGTCAGCGTGATTTGCGTGTAGGGTTCAATGTCGTCGAACGGCAGGGTCAGCGACGAATCTTTGTACACGGTCAATAGCGTTGCGCCGCTAGAACGGCACTGATCGATATAGCTGGGTCGCTCGAAAAGCGAAATGTCGTCCGACACAGCCGCATCCGCCGCATCCGTTGTTTCCTCCGCTGGGTCTTCCGCCGCCGCTTCGGTCGTGTCTTCTGCGATGGTCTCTGTCGGTTCTGATAACACTGGGTCAGAGGTATCAGCCGTTGAGGACGCATCCATTTCCGTCACTTCTGCTTCTGAAGCTGGTTCTTGAGCAATCTGCGGGTTGGCTAAAGCTGTACTTGATCCCAGAGCCGCACTCGCCATCATTAAGGTCAAGCTACTCGCACCGGATAAAAGCATTTTAATATTCATTTACAAACTCACTCCTCAACACGACAAACAGGGAAAGAATTTGCCTGCGAGTCTACCATGGGAGCTTGCATCTTACGAGGTCATCCGCTGTCCCGAAAGCTGATAGCCTAAAATCTAGCGATGTTTGAAGGTGATTTTGAAAAAACGCTCTAGCTACTGGCAACTTCTGCCCTATCTCCGTCCGCACTGGCCTCTGATTCTTCAGGCGTTGGCGTGTGTGGCTGTGTTCACCGCGTTTTGGCCATTCCTGGCTTGGGCGGCAGGTCGCCTGTTAGGGGCACTGGCAGAGGGCAATATGGCACGCCTTGCCGAATTATCCGGCATTCTGGCCGTTTCGTTTCTCGTGCAAAAGTTGGCACAGTATGGGCAATACGAACGGATGGCAAAAGCCTCACTGGCGATCGCCCTCGATTTACGAACCTCGGTGTATAGCCACCTCCAACGCCTTAGCCTCAGCTATTTTGAAACGGCAAAAACGGGCGATCTGTCCTATCGTTTGACGGAAGATATCGATCGCATTGGCGAAGTGGTGGATAAGTTTTTTAACAGCTTTGTCCCCTGCGTCCTTCAGCTCATTGTCGTCCTTGGCTACATGGTGTATCTCAGTCCGCGCCTCACCCTCGCGACGCTGATCATTGCCCCCCTCATTGGCATCCTGATTAGCTGGTTTGGGGAAAAAATGCTGACTTTTTCCCGTCGCAGCCAAAGCCGAATTTCTGACTTATCGTCGTTGATTACGGAAGTGTTCAGTGGCATTCGCCTAGTGCGGGCCTTTTCAGCCGAAGAGTACGAGATTCAGCGCTTTGCCGATGCCGCTGAGCATAATCGTCAGGCGAGGTACGCGACATCCTGGCTGCGGGCGTTCCAACTTCCCGTGGTGGGATTTTTGTATGCGCTTAGTATTCTCATCTTGCTACTGCTGGGAGGCTGGCAAATTTCCCAAGGCCGACTAACCGGGGAAGAGTTTGGGAGCTTTGTGGCGGCGGTACTGCTGCTGATTGACCCGATCGCCCTCACCACGGATAACTACAACGGGTTCAAACAGGGGCAAGCTTCCGTTGATCGCATTTTTGAGCTGATGGAGATTCAGCCTGCGGTGGTGGAAAGTCCCGATGCAGTTCCCATGCCCTATGTGACGGGAAAGGTGGAATATCGCGATATCTGCTTTGGATATAGCGCCGAGCAGCCCGTTCTCAAGCATCTCAACCTGATGGCTCAGCCTGGAGAGGCGATCGCCCTGGTGGGAGCATCGGGAGCTGGTAAAACGACGTTGGTGAATCTGTTACCTCGGTTCTACGATCCGCAGCAGGGCGAGATTTTCATTGACGGTATCCCGATTCGGAATGTGACCCTGGCAAGTCTGCGTCGTCAAATTGGCATTGTGCCCCAGGAAAGTACGCTGTTTTCAGGCACGATCGCCCAAAATATCGCCTTTGGGCAATCTCACTTTAATCTCACGGATGTGGAAGCTGCCGCCAAAATTGCCAACGCCCATCAGTTCATCAGCGAGTTTCCCGATGGCTATCAGTCCTGGGTGGGGGAACGCGGGGTTAACCTTTCTGGTGGTCAACGCCAGCGGATTGCGATCGCCCGTGCGGTACTGCTCAATCCCCGCATTCTGATTCTGGATGAGGCCACCTCTGCCCTCGATTCCGAGTCGGAAGCGTTGGTGCAGGAAGCCTTAGAACGCCTGATGCAAGACCGTACTGTGTTTATCATCGCCCATCGCCTTGCTACGGTTCGTCGCGCCGATCGCATCCTGGTGTTGGAAAATGGCAGCGTTGTTGAATCAGGAACCCATGCCGAACTTTTGGCGCAAGAAGGTCGCTATGCCCAGTTCTACGCCCAACAGTTTGCATCTTGATTTTGGTTCACCCGTCGGGCACGTGAGGAGCATCCCCCATGCAATGGATTGATTGGTTAATTGTTCTCGTCTATTTGGTATTTTCGATCAGTCTCGGACTCTATCTATCCCGCAGAGCATCGGGGAGCCTAGTGGACTTCTTTGTGTCGGGGCGATCGCTCCCTTGGTGGTTGGCGGGAACCAGCATGGCCGCGACCACCTTTTCTATCGATACACCTCTCTACATTGCCGGAGTCGTGGGCAATCGGGGCATTGCCGGGAATTGGGAATGGTGGAGTTTTGGCGTAGCCCATGTCGTCATGATCTATGTCTTTGCCCGTCTTTGGCGACGCTCGGAAATTGTTACTGATGCTGAGTTAATAGAGATGCGCTACGGTGGCAAAACGGCTGCCGTCCTCCGAGGGACAAAGGCGTTTCTCTTTGCCGTGCCAATTAACTGTATTGGGATTGGGTACGCGATGTTAGCGATGGTGAAAGTGGTGGATGCCCTGGGACTGTGGCAGAGTTTGGGACTCGATCCAGGGGACAATGCCAAAATTTGGAGCGTGATTGGTATTAGCGCGTTGGTGCTGCTCTATGCGGGATTCTCTGGTCTGTGGGGGGTCGTTGCCACGGACTTTTTTCAGTTTTTTTTGGCGCTATTTGGGGCGATCGTGGTGGCGAGCTATGCCGTCGTGGAGATGGGTGGAATGGAGTCTCTGTTGCAGCAAGCACAAGCCGTTACACCCCAGGATGCTCTTTCGTTTCTACCGTTTCATCCCTCGGCTCAGCGTCCGTGGCTGGCCTGGAGTGAAACCGCAGGGATTACGGCAAGCACCTTTTTCGCCTATGTGTTTCTGCAATGGTGGGCATTTCGGCGGAGTGATGGCGGTGGCGAGTTTATCCAACGGCTGGCTGCATCCAAAGATGAGAATGAAGCCGAAAAATCCGCTTGGTTCTTCAATCTGCTGCACTACGTGGTTCGGACTTGGCCTTGGATTGTGGTCGCCCTAGCCGCGATCGCCCTCTATCCAGATTTGGAGGATCGGGAATTGGGATATCCCAAACTCATGCTGGATTTCTTGCCCCCTGCAATGTTAGGTCTCGTTGTGGCATCCCTCTTGGCAGCGTTTATGAGTACCGTATCTACGCTAATCAACTGGGGCGCATCGTATCTTACTAACGATCTCTACGGACGATTTATCCGCCCAGATGCAACTCAGCGAGAGCTTGTCTTTTCCGGACAAATAGCGTCGATTTTGGTGACAGCTCTAGGGGCGATCGCCGCTTTCTTTTCCCAGGATGTCACGACTGTCTTTCGTCTAGTGATTGCGATCGGCACTGGCCCTGGCTTGGTGCTAATTCTGCGCTGGTTTTGGTGGCGGATTAACGCAGCGGCAGAATTAGCATCGATGGTGGGTGGATTCGTGATTGGATTAGTAACCAGCGTTGTCCCCCTCCTGACCATCTCGGACTTTGGCCTCCGTCTCCTGGTGACCTCTGGATTCACAACCGTTCTGTGGGTTACCGTCATGCTGCTAACGCCACCCGAATCTGACGAAACCCTGGATGCTTTCTACACGCGCGTTCGACCCGGTGGCCCCGGTTGGCACCGACAGCAGGATCGAACCGGTCTACTTCCTCTGCAAGATCTGGGGCGGGATCTACAGCGAACCTTGGCGGCGATTTTGCTGCTCTTTGGATCGATGTTTACCGTTGGCGGATTTTTGCTGTTACAGTCGTTGACGGGGTGGATCTCACTCGTCGTTGCGGTGATTGGCGGCGTGTGGCTCCGGCAACTGAAGCGAACGAGTTTTGAGAAAAATGGTGCTGTACAGGAGTGAGCGATCGCCCTATGCGGATATCTGCACACGACCGACGATTGTCCACTGGAGGCGATCGCCCCGGTTGTGATACCCGCACGGGATGATTCGGAAACGAGTATATTCCGCTGACTGCACTTGACGTCATGTATGGCATGACATTCTCCTATCAACGTCACTAGAGATTTGTTCAGCCTAGGTTGGTGTGCCCTAGGGACGAATGCGAGTGGATGAGTGGGTAAACCCAGAATAATGACCAACCTGGGTTTCGCTCTTTACCTAACTGGGTGAGTCGCTGAGGTGATTCACGCTCATCCTCAAGTTAACAATCATTCCAAATCGTGACGTCCGTTTGGACAAATGCCAAAATGGGAGTGATTGCAAACGGATACCGTCACTATGTTGACCCTGTATTGGGGCGTTGTTGCATGAAAGAGGGGTTGCGGGCGGGAGAGGCATGGTAAATTTCAGTTATCACACATAAAACCTGCCATGAAACCTCAATACCGCATCCGCAACTGGTCAGAGTATAACGCTGGATTGAAGGCTAGGGGAAGCCTCACCTTCTGGATCGAAGAATCTGTGCTGGGGCAGTGGGTGGTCGAGGAGTTGAGCGGCAAACCCGGCGCGTCAGTTCTTTATAGTGACCTTGCGATTCAAACAATGGCGACCGTCAAAG
>JACYMB010000036.1 GCA_015272205.1 Synechococcales cyanobacterium T60_A2020_003
GGAAACAGCAATATGCCGTCCTTTGAGGGTGAGGATGCTGCCCGCGATCGCAAAATTGAGGGTGAGGGCGAGGTCGTGGGTGAGGGCATCTTGGGTTTGCTGTTGCAGCACTTTCAAGATTCGGCGTTCTTCCCGCAAACGCTCCTGCAATTTCTGATAATCGGCGAGTTCGTTGAGATCAATGCCGATCAGTTGGGCTTCGTGGTGTTCGAGCTGGGCTTCTAGGTCAGCAATCATCTGCTGCTGGGGCTTTAGGTGCAGCGTGGCGAGGTATTGCCCAAAGCTGCGCTCAATCAGCTCTTGGGCTTCCTCCAAGGTGTGGGTTTGCAAAAGATTGAGCACCATGCCATAGCTCGGCGCGAACTGGCTGATCAACGGGTCGGGGCGAGAGGTGGCAAGATACGCGGCTTCGGTTGCCCCCTCAAAGCGGGTTTGCACCGTCACCACATGTCCCCGTTCGTCCATGCCTCGTCGTCCGGCTCGTCCGGCCATCTGCAAAAATTCGGAGGCATTTAAGAGGCGATGACCGCGATCGGTTCGTTTAGACAGGCTGGAGATGACGGTGGTTCGGGCGGGCATATTGATCCCGGCGGCGAGGGTTTCCGTCGCAAAGACCACCTTGATCAGTCCTTGCTGGAATAATTCTTCGACTAACCCTTTCCAGGCAGGGAGAATTCCGGCATGGTGCGCCGCAATGCCGCGATAGAGAGCCTCAATCTGGTGCGATCGCCCTGCGTCGGGATTCCGAGCGAGGAAGGCATCAATTTGTTCTTTCAAACTGGCTGCTTCGTGTTCTTGCAGGAGGCTAAAGTTTCCCACTTCGGACACAGCGCGATCGCACCCCCGACGGCTAAAAATAAAGTAAATGGCCGGGAGCATATCCCGCTGGCGAAGTTGGCTCAGGATGTAGCCGAGGCTAGGGGTATCGGGGCGCGATCGCTTCCGTCCTTTGGGTCGCAATCGGGAGTTAATCTTCTTTTGCGAATCATCCAGCAGCGGGAAGAGACCGTTCGGATTGCAGAAGTGATACTCCAGCGGCACAGGCCGAAAGTCGGAGTAGATTAGCTCTGTGGGGCCATGAACTCGACTGATCCAGTCCGTAAGCTGTCCGCTATTGTCCACGGTGGCGGATAGGGCAACAAGCTGGATCTCTGGAGGACAGTAGATAATCGACTCCTCCCAAACCGTCCCCCGCTGGCGATCATTCATGTAGTGGCACTCATCCAGCACCACCGCCTGCACATCGACTAAGGATGTACCCACTGCGCCGATTTCCGTGCCGTAGAGCATATTCCGAAAAATTTCGGTGGTCATCACCACGATCGGCGCATCCCGGTTAATGGATAAATCCCCCGTGAGCAACCCAACGGTATCGCTACCAAACTGATCGCGAAAGTCCCTCAGCTTTTGGTTAGACAGCGCTTTGAGCGGAGTGGTGTAGAACACGCGCCGTCCCGATGCTAGGGCTCGGTGAATGGCATACTCACCAATCAAAGTTTTTCCAGACCCCGTCGGTGCACACACCACCACCGATTTTCCCGCATCTAACGCGGCGATCGCCTCTTTCTGAAACGTATCGAGAGCGAAGGGAAACAATCTTTTGGAGTCTAAATCAACCATAACTCAACAGCGCAAGAAGGAATGGAAAAGCGCATAGGGGCAGCGATGCAATACGAAAATACTACGCGCCTCTTCCCATCCTCCCATACCTTTAGGGCGATCGCCGATATTTAGCATGCCCGACCGGCGTGTGCCCCCCAAGAGGAGCAACCGCACGTTAGGCAGTGAGCCGTTTCTGAACAAGGGTGACGTAGAACTCACCATTCGGCACTCAACATCAGCCTGTATTCCGCATTCCGGCGGCAATCCCGTTAATGGTCAGTAACGCACCGCGCAACAGTTCACCCCGGCTATACCGCGAACGAATGACACCCGCCTGGGAATTACTCTTGTGCAGGCGTAGGCGCTTCAACAGCGAAACCTGGAGGAACCCTAGGGGCACAATCGTTCCATTCCGAAGCTGTACAGAGCGCTGGAGTTCCGGATCACCGTCTAACAATCGCTCATGCCCCGTGATCTTGAGTACGATATCGCGCGTTAGATAATACTCCCGCGCAATTTGAGCAAAGAGTGTGTCAAAGCGACCTAAATCCTCCGGATCAGAAAGTTGCTGAACGTAGTGCCGTGCGATCTGCAAATCAACCTTCGACAGCGTCATTTCCACCTTGGAAATCACCATCCGGAAAAACGACCATTTGTAGTAGAAATAGCGTAACAGCTTAAGATGTTCTTCGGGTTCGTGGTCTAAGAAATCCTTCAGCGCCGTGCCGACCCCGTACCAGGACGGCAGCAAAAATCGGCTTTGAGTCCAGCTAAATACCCAGGGAATAGCCCGCAGATTAGACAACCCCCGCTTGCCGCCGCGTCGTGCCGGACGAGAGCTAATTTGAAGCTGACTAATCTCCTCAATAGGCGTGACCTGGTGGAAGAAGTCGATGAAATCAGGCTGTTCGTAAATCAACGCCCGATAATGACTGCGCGATCGCGCCGCCAGTTCTTCCATGATTTCGCACCAGGGCCGAATATCATCAAACCCACTGCGGAGCAAACTGGCCTGAATGACTGCCGTAGTGACGGTTTCCAAGTTATAAAGCGCGAGATCCGGCAGGTTGTACTTAGAGGCTAAGACCTCGCCTTGTTCCGTAATCTTGATCCGACCGTCAATGCTTTGCCCCGGTTGCGCCAGAATTGCCTCGTAGGCTGGGCCACCGCCGCGCCCCACCGATCCACCCCGGCCATGGAAAATCCGTAGGGAAACCCCGTAGGACTCGCTCACCCGTTGGAGCGCTTGCTGGGCTTTGTGAATCTCCCAGTTGCTGCTGAGGAAGCCAGAATCCTTGTTGCTGTCTGAATACCCCAACATCACCTCTTGAAGAGACGTGACCGGATAGGGCAACACGCTAACCCATTTGTAGGGCAATTTCGGGTTGGGCTTGCAATCC
Source organism: Synechococcales cyanobacterium T60_A2020_003 (assembly GCA_015272205.1). Taxonomy (NCBI): domain Bacteria; kingdom Bacillati; phylum Cyanobacteriota; class Cyanophyceae; order Synechococcales; species Synechococcales cyanobacterium T60_A2020_003. The sequence continues at coordinate 3,003 of JACYMB010000036.1, forward strand.
GCCCCAGCTTCGGCTT
>JACYMB010000037.1 GCA_015272205.1 Synechococcales cyanobacterium T60_A2020_003
ACTGAAATTTACCATGCCTCTCCTGCCCGCAACCCCTCTTTCATGCAACAACGCCCCTCGACCGCGATAGGTTTGGTGCACAACGACTTGGCTGATTCGTCCAACATGGCATAGCCGAGGTTTGTCGGACTGGGCAAAGGTGAGCGTGCCGATGACGGTGTTCCCTTCGCAGGCAACCAGCATGAAATGATGATTTGTGGATTGGCGAATTTGTTGCTGGATTGCTTCTAAAGAGACGAGGGGAAGTTCAGCCGTCCAGTAGGCCACCCGTTTGTCGTTGATTAGGGTGTAAATCTGGTTACAGTCATGGAGACCAGCTCATCGAATAGAAATTGTGGATGAATTAGACGTTGTGTTCTGATCGTTGGACGGCAAGTAGATCCTAGAGGATTGAGATGATGAATTTGGTAATTGGGGAATGGTTATCGCCTGAGATGACATAGAAACCTCCAGGTGTAGAGTGAATACTTTAGTGCAGGATGTACGGATTACCCCGATAGATCAACGATAGGCTGAGAGAGGTAGCAGGTAACGACGTCGGGGTAGGGAAGGCGATGGGTCGTCCTCGATAACAGCCACTAGCGGCTTATACTGCTGTCGATCGGATAGAAGGAGACAAACGACAGGGTAGACCTCGATAGACGAGTTGAAACAGTTTTCGTCGGGCAAGAATCGCTGATGGTGTATCGGTTGATGATGGAGTAGATTGGTTTTGGGATGTTAGGAGTTGCATGATGATGGTGGGTGGATCACACAGAGGATTGATTCCTCTAACAGTTGATAGACTCCATATAGCCAAGTCAAAATCTCGAAACATCCCATAAATGTCACGTTTTGGACATTACAAATGTCATAGACGGGATTCTGGGAAATTCACCTTCAAATATCACCCAATTGGGTGATTCCTCTGCACCACACGCTTAGCGATCGTGTGCTGTGGCAACCTAAGGGTTGGTTAGGACGGGGTGTAGGGTGGAACCCCTCCGTGGGAGCCGTGCCCTCACTCCCCCTTTTCCTTAACAATCTCTTGCACTGCTATAGACCTGTGGAGGACGGCAGAGAGAGAGGCCAAATTCATAATTAACTTGACACCTGTTGGCTTTGTAAGTCCTGCAGGGGTGTCCAGCCCGCCTGCCAAAGCGATCGCTCCTTCAACGATTTGGCATTGATCCAAAACCGCACACTGGGATCGCAAGCGGCCACCATTTCAGCAAACACGATCGCCCCTTCATTCTTACGGTTCACGACTTGGAAATGTCGCCAGCCCCAGGTTTCCTGCTGGGCTGTCCATTTCGAACCAACGAGATGGGGAAATTTCTGTTTCTTTGCCATATCTGTAAACTAACGCACCAACCCAGATCGAAGTGCCCTGACTGCGGCCTGGGTTCGATCTGCGGCACAGAGCTTATTCAAGATGTTACGAACGTGGGTCTTCACCGTGCCAACCGTAATGTAAAGCTGTTCGGCGATCGCCGCATTGCTCTGACCTGCCACAATCAGTTCCAGTACCTCCATTTCCCGTTCCGTTAAGGGATCGGATTCCAACAGTTTTTCATACTCTGGGGTGACAGCATCAATGGTCGTTTGGGATTCCTCGCTGTCTGTTGGGGTTGGGGTTTGCTGGGCTTGCTGGAGCACAATGCGAGCGATCGCCGGATCAATCCAAGCTTGTCCCTCATGGGTAGCCTGAATGGCCTCAACCAATTTTTCAACGGCGACATCCTTTACGCTGTAGGAGTCGGCTCCTGCCGCAAATGCTGCCAAAACGGCCTCTTGATTGTCGTGCATACTCAGAATGAGAACCCGGGTTGGAGATTCCACATCCTTTTGAAGCTCCTTAAGTTGGCGAGTGACTTCAATACCATCAATGTCTGGCAGCCCAATATCGATGATCGCGATATCGGGTTGCTCCCGATGGATAACATCTAAACCCTGCTGACCATTAGCGGCCTCCCCCACAACTTGAATACGTTCATGCTGCTGGAGCGCTGTCTTCAACCCGATGCGAGCCAGGTCATGATCTTCGATTAGTACAATCCGAATCTTACTCATAGTTGGGAACTGCGTCGAACGCTATGCAAAGGTCTCTGATGGCTGCTTATGACAGTATCACCTATATTCATGCCTTTCAAACTGAGAGAATATCGGCCTTTCATGGATTTTTCGGGGAGGAGAACGCAAAGAAAACTTCCTGAATTTCAACGTTGAGTTGAGGATGTGCCGCTGAATCAGGGAATCCCTCATTGGCTCTAGACCTGGAATTGAAGAGACTAATGGAAGGTATCGGCTGCACCAGCGTCGAGCAATTAGCAAAGTGGCCTATTTATTCATCTCATTCTGGTAGGTTTTGAGCCATAATAGGGGATGTAAACAAATGTTAACAGTCTGAAAGTCTATCGTTTGAAGGCGTCATCCCGTTGAAGTAGATGCCTTCTTCCACCCACGACAACAGGGAATGAACGGCGTGAACGAGAATCTGAACCTTAATGACGTCCAACTGCAGGAACCGCTTTCCGTACCGACCCCAGCCTATGACTCTGTCCCATTCGAGGATGAGCGCATGGCTCCCCCAACCCAGGGATGGCGCATACCCAGTGGTCTTTGGTTAGGCCTGGGTATGGGTTTGGTGATCGGGGCAGGTGCGGTAGGTATCTTGCTTTCGGGTAAGGGTGAGCCTGCTACCGCCGAGCCAACTCAGCCGACCGAACAAGCAGTTGCCCAAACCGTTACGGCAGCGACGGTGGAATCGGCTGCGGTGAACCGCACACTGCAAACCACGGGTACCGTGATGGCCTCCGATTTGCTGCCGATCACGCCCCGGGCATCGGGACTGCAAATTCGCCAGGTCATGGTGGACGAAGGTGATAGTGTCACAGCGGGGCAAGTGTTGGCGGTACTGGATGATTCCGTGGTGCGATCGCAAATTGCCGAAGCGGAGGCCAGTCTGGAGTCGGCGCGGGCAATGGTGCAACAGCGGCAGTCTGCCTATGCCCAAGCCGAGGCAACCCTGCAAGAAGCGGAAGCTAACCTACAGCGGTATGACACCCTGAGTCAGGAAGGAGTGGTCAGTCGCCAAGAGTACGACAGTCGGGCGACGGCCACCACGACTGCACGGGAATCGGTTCAGGTAGCAGCAGCCGATATTCGCAGTGCCGAGGCTCAGGTTCGCAGTGCCGAAGCTCGCCTCCAGCAACTTCAGACCCAGTTAGAGCAGACCTTGGTGATTGCGCCTGCGGATGGCATTGTGGCCGAACGCAATGCGCGAGTGGGGGATGTGTCGTCTAGCTCTGCCCCGCTGTTTTCCATCATTCGCGATCGCCTCCTAGAACTCCAGGTTAAGGTTCCCGAAACCCAGCTTTCCCAGATTCCGGTGGGGGCAGGGGTAGAGATTTCATCGGACGCGGATTCCCGGATTCAGCTTCAGGGACGAGTCCGTGAGATTGCTCCATTGGTTGATTCGCAAACCCGCGAAGCCACGGTCAAGATTGAGTTGCCGAGTTCGTCGCTGTTGCGGGCGGGTATGTTTCTCCAGGCCAATATCGTCACATCGAGCGCTTCGGGATTGGTGGTTCCGGCTCAGGCCGTCTTACCCCAACCTGACGGGACGATGCGGGTGTATCGGATCATGGAGGGCGATCGCGTTGAGGCGGTTACGGTCGAAGTGGGTGAGATCATGAATCCCAACCTTGATCGGCAATCGGCGACGATGGAAATTCTCTCCGGTCTAAATGCAGGCGATCGCGTCGTTGTGTCCGGGGCTGGCTACCTCAACGATGGTGATCGGGTGGCGATCGCGAACTAATTCCCAATTTTCCACGCTCACGGACGCTTCTACTGGTCAGACACTATGCACTTTTCCGCCTGGTCGATTCGTAAACCCGTTCCCATTCTGGTGGCGTTTTTGGTGATGCTGCTGGCGGGCTTGCTGTCCTTTACCCAGCTTGGCATTGATGACACGCCAAACATTGATATTCCAGCCGTTTCCGTGACCGTGACCCAAGCGGGGGCAGGCCCCACCGAGTTAGAGTCGCAGGTGACGAAAAAGGTGGAGGATGCCGTTGCCGGGGTGGGGAATATCGATGAGATTAACTCCGTCGTCAACGATGGTATTTCCACGACCACGATTACCTTTATTTTGGGCACCGACAGCGATCGCGCCACTAATGACGTGCGGAATGCCGTTGCTCAAATCCGTCAAGACTTGCCTCCCGACGTCACGGAACCCGTGGTGCAACGCCTGGAGTTTGCGGGCAGCTCCATCATGACCTATGCAGTTTCGTCTGAGCAGCGATCGGTTGAGGCTCTGAGCGATCTGGTCGATCGCACGATTAGCCGAGCCTTACTCTCCGTTCCCGGTGTGGCGAAGGTGGATCGGGTCGGTGGAGTGGATCGCGAAATTCGGGTGGATCTGAATCCGGATCGCCTGAAGGCGTTGGGCATTACAGCTACCCAGGTTAACGATCAAATCCGAGCGCTGAATGTGGATCTCCCTGGTGGCCGTTCGGATGCAGGTAGCACCCAAAACAATATCCGCACCCTCGGCAGTGCAAACAGCGTGGAAGCCTTGGAATCCTACCGGATTGCATTGCCGAACGGAGGATCCGCACCGTTGAGCAGTTTGGGCACGGTGAAGGATGGCACCGCAGAACCTCAGCAATATGCCCGCTTTGTCGATTTGATTGCAGACGGCTCGGACGCAACACCGCAATCGGTCGTGGCCTTCTCGGTATTCCGAAGCACAGGCAGTACCCTGGTTTCGGTGGAAGAGGCCGTGCGGGCGGAAGTGGCGAAATTACAGCCCACTTTGCCAAAGGATGTGCGTTTGCAGCTAATCGTGACCCAGGCCGATGCCATTCGGGATTCCTACAAAGCAACGCTAGACGCCCTGATTATGGGATCAGTCCTGACGGTGATTGTAGTAGGGGTATTCCTGCGAGATTGGCGACCCACGCTAATTACGGCTCTGGCCTTACCGCTGTCGGTTATTCCCACCTTTCTGGTGATGCGATCGCTCGATTACACCCTAAACGGCATGACCCTGCTGGCGTTGGCGTTGGCAATGGGGAACTTAGTGGACGATGCCATTTGCATGATCGAGAACATCGATCAGCACGTGCAAATGGGTAAATCTCCCTGGCGGGCATCGTTGGATGCATCGGCAGAAATTGGCTTAGCGGTGGTTGCGACTACGGCAACCATTGTGGCGGTGTTCGTTCCGGTGGCCTTCATGGGCGGCATTCCCGGTCAATTTTTCCAGCCCTTTGGGATTACCGTTGCCGTTGCGACCATGTTCTCAACCTTGGTGGCCTGTACGATGACACCGATGCTGGCGGCGCGGCTTCTGCGTTCCAAGCCTGCGTCTAAACCGAGCCGAAATCGGGAGGCGACGTTGGCAAATACCTCCCAGCGACGATTTCAGCCCTATCGGGCACTCCTGACCTGGGCCTTGCGCCATCGCCTGTTAACCCTTGCCCTTGCTCTCATCTTCTTTGTGGGTAGTCTGCAACTGGTGCCGCTGATTCCTAAAGGACTGTTTAATGCGGGCGATCGCGGCCTCAGTACCGTTGCGATTGAATTGCCTCCTGGTTCGACGTTGGCGGATACGGATCTCGTGGCTCAACAAACAACCCAGCTTCTCCAATCCCACCCTGCCGTTCGATCGATGCTGATCGAGGTGGGAACGGGCAGTACGGATGGGGTAGATACGGGCAAGATCTCTGTTAATTTGAAGCCGAAGGGCGATCGCACCCAGTCGCAGCAAGAGTTTGAAACCCAGATGCGATCGCAGTTTCAAGGAATTCCAGGAGCGCGAGTGCTGTTCCAATCCCAAGGGGCGGGGGGCAGTTCAAAAGATCTAAACATCATTCTCAAAAGCGATAATGCTGCCGCCCTAGATCAAGTGGCTCAAGCCTTAGAGCAACAGATGCGAGACTTGCCGGGATTCGTAGATGTAAGTTCCAGCGCTAGCCTGGTGAAGCCGGAAATTCTGATTATTCCCAATCGGGAACGAGCGGCAGATTTGGGCGTATCGGTTCAATCCATTGCTCGAACGGCGTCCCTGGCAACGATTGGGGATACGGAATCAAACCTGGCTAAATTCGATCTGCCCGATCGCCAAATTCCCATCCGCGTTCAGCTAGATCCTGCAACCCGCACCGATCTCAGCACCCTCCGCAGTTTGGAAGTTCCCACCCAGAGTGGCTCGCTAGTGCCCATTTCAGCCGTGGCAGACATTCGCTTTGGCAGTGGCCCTGCAACCATTGAACGATTCGATCGCGCCCGCCAAGTTACGTTTGGGGCAAACTTGGAAGGTCTATCCTTAGGGGATGGGTTGGCGATGGTGGAACAACTGCCTGCCCTTCAGTCCCTCCCTCCGGACGTGGAACAGCAACCCTCCGGGGATGCCGAGATCATGCGCGATGTGTTCTCTCGCTTTGGCTTGGCTCTGGCAACGGCCATTATCTGCATCTACGCGATCCTGGTGTTGCTGTACAACAACTTCCTCTATCCCTTCACCATTCTGACGGCATTGCCTCTCTCCCTGGGTGGTGCGCTCATTGCCCTGATGGTGACGCAGAAAGAGTTAGGGCTATTCGCCCTGATCGGGATCGTTCTCCTGATGGGATTGGTGACCAAGAATGCCATCCTGCTGGTGGACTGCGCCCTCGCAAACGAACGCGATTTTGGAATGCCCCAATACAAGGCGGTGCTTGAGTCTGGCGTGTCGCGTCTGCGTCCGATCCTGATGACCACCCTCTCAACGATCGCCGGAATGGTGCCCATTGCCCTCGAACTGGGAGCAGAAGCGGAGACCCGCAGTCCAATGGCGATCGCCGTCATTGGGGGCATGATCACCGCAACCTTATTGACCTTGGTGGTGGTTCCGGTGATCTTCACCTATGTGGATAGCTTCCAGGCACGTGTGCGGGGGCTATTGGGCGATCGCGCCTCCGCGAACGTTGAGCTGAGCTAGGTTCTGGACGGGGGGCCGTGAAGAACTTCGCCATCACAGCTAAAGCGGCCTCCGTGACAGGGACAATCCCAACTTTTCTCAGCATCGTTCCAGTTCACAATGCAACCGAGGTGGGTGCAGACGGGGGAAACTGTGTAAATTTCCCCGGTTTCATCCCGGTACGCCGCCACTTTTTAACCGTCGAGGGTAACGATTTTTCCCTCTCCCATGGCGATCTCATCCAACGAATAACGCTGTAGTCCTTTGAAGCGATCGCCAATCCAGTGCAACCCCACATCCATGTTTTGCTTCAAGGATTCTTGGCTGACAAAGGGCGTGGCTCGTAGAGAGTCGTAGAGGGATGCCCAAGGATTTTCAATCCCTAGAATTTGATCCGAGAGAATCAGTCCTGCCAATGTTCCTTTGGTCATTCCCCAAAGGCTAAAGCCAGTCGCTACGTAAATGTGCTCATTAAACGGCGAAAGTTTACCGATATAGGGAAGCTAATCGAAGGATACAAAATCCTGACTTGACCAACAATAGGCGATTTCAGTCACCCCAAAGCGCGATCGCGCATAGTCTTCTAAGCGCTGGAATCGTTCTTCGGTGGCGTGGACAACGCCTTGGGAGGTAATCCCTTGACAGGGATCGTGACAGGGATCGCCCTCATTCACCTCTGTAACGCGAGTCTTTTCAAAGACATAGTTCGATTCATCGGCGATCGCCCGCGCGAGATGGAGTAAATATTTACGAGGATGGAACTGCGCCTGCTGATCAAAGGCAACGGCTCCCTCAATGGGAAAGGGAAGAGATGTCTCTTGCACAAACGCTGCTAGAAGTCCAAGTTTTACCGCTGCTTCAACTTCGGCCTTGAATGACGGCAACGGTTTTACCTGCCTGCTTGAGCTGATAGGCCGTTGTAAGGCCAGCAATGCCTGCACCAATAACCGCGACATCCACGGAAACACCGTCAAATGTTTCTCGGACAAGCGAGGGGAAGGGGGGTGTCGTTGTAGATTCAATCCAGAAAGATAAGGAAGGGGAACAACTAGCCATAAATAAAGATATTCTGTAGGAACGCTACAGATACCTTACTGATTTATGGCGGTCGCCCTCATCCATCAGCGGATTGAGTCTACTCCCTCTCTTCAGATAGACATTATTGATCCATTGTCTTGTTGAATCTTCCGTAGGTAGAACCGATTCGCAATGTGTCCTAGGGAAAAGAGCAGCGTTGCGTTACTGGTTGCCCCCACCATCACCCCTATACCGGGAAGGGTTTCAATGATACTCAGTCCACTTTTAATGATTCCCGACCCACCAAATGAGAGAGCATAGATTGCAAGCGCTTCTCCCCGTCGAGTCGGCTCATTGAGCGAGAATCCGTAGACTGCCGCAATTTTGTAGATCATTTCAGCTTGGAGGGCTGATACTGCCGCTAAATCAACGGCAAAGAGCCCTAGGGCAAAGGGGGGAATGATGTTGGTCACTAACCCGACTCCGCCACCTGCGATCGCCGTTTCTTGAATCACGCGATGGACAAGTTGCTCGGCAGTCTCTGTCGGGTGTTTCAGCCGCAAGGCGTCTACGTATTCTTGAACTTTAGCCACGTTGACCTGACCCAGGGCAGCCATTAGCCATTTCAGACCGGGAACTTTAGTTGCAAACTGCACCACGGGATTTTCGGCAATGGGGGTGGCGATCCGTCCTACGGTTTCCGTGCCTTGTTCAACGATGCGCTGGAACGGAGCCAGCAGCATATCTTCGAGGGCACCCGCTGTATGCTGAGCGGTACGAGTGGCGGTGTTAAATGCTTCTGTCAAGGAGGCGATCGCCTGATTGAAATTTTCGGTGCAGGTGGGTCGGGAATTAGTAGTCATACGTTAATAATAAACCTAAGTCTTTCAAGTCCTTTGCGAAACAAGTTTTATCCTAAAGGCTTGCGGCTTTGTTGCATGAATAGAAAAAAGGTAGAGAAGCCTTGAGATCAGGTTCGTTTTAGGCTTCAAGCTTGTCGCTA
>JACYMB010000038.1 GCA_015272205.1 Synechococcales cyanobacterium T60_A2020_003
AAGAGGATTCAGACCATTGGTGGCGACATCGATCGGAGCGGGAACCCTTTGGAAGAAAAATGCCGAGGGGGCAACAGACAGTAGTTGGGGGTCTGTGCTTTGGCGAGGACGGGCATCGAAAAGAGACTGCACCAATATCCGGAATGGAAAAGGCTTTAAAGCTATGAAATAGATTGCGATCGCTTTCAATTCCACCTTCAATATCGCAGTACACGGCACAGTTTCCCAGACGTACCGTATCGGTTGTGCGATCAGGATGAACCTGCGCCTGCGCCAAAACCGGATTAAATAAAATCCACACCCCGTGGGAACGACTGGGCGATCGCACCCAGGACGAGCAGAGAAATGGAGGATAGATGCAGAGGAGCTATTCTGCCGATTCTGTCGATACTCCCGAACCAGACGATTCCGTAGAGTCAGATGCCTCGGACGGTTTAGCAGTTTGTTGTTGAATGGCCTGTTCCTGCCATTGGGCGATCGCGGCCTGTGCTCCATCATACGCAACCGTTCCCGGTGGCACAAGTTGAGCCGTCTGGACGGCCAGCCCATAGTCTTGAGCTTCCGCCCGTGTCGTCGCCAATTTTAGAATTCCCTGACTCCATTGGGCAATGGACTGCTGAGCCTCTGCGTAGAAAGGCTGACCGCTGGGAATGGTGAGCGCCGTCCCGATTGCATCATTGAGCGAGGAGGCTTGGTCAGGGCGTGCCAGGGATTGCGCCTTGGCGAGAATGGCTTGATTCTTCGCAGCAACTTCCCACGACACCAGCAAGGATTGCGCCTCCGCTTCTACATCAGCGTTGTCCGTCGGCAGTAGCGCCTGTACCGAGGCGATCGCCCCTTGGTAGTCTTGCTGTGCGGCTTGGGCTTGGGCTAAGTCCAGGGTTGTCATTTGCCACCGTTTAATGCTGGTTTGGGCGTCGGCATAGGTTGGATCCGAGGGGGGAATGGCTTGGGCGATCGCGATCGCATTGGCAAAGGCCGCCGTTTGTCCGGCAAGGCTGGGGTCGGTGGGCTGTCCCATGGCCGCGATCGCCTGCTGAAGGGGAGATGCATTGGGAGTCTCCAGATCTGTTGGCGTACCAGACTGAAGCGAGGGATTGGCAGGTGCGCGCTCTGGCGTCGAGGGAAAGGTGAACACTTCTCGATTGCGTACCACCACGCCGATCATCAAGGCCAGAGCAATTCCACCGCCCCACAGGATGAGCAATCGCCAGAAGGAATCGGCCCAGATCTCGGCAAACTGCTCCTGAAGGCTCATTGAATCGGGGGTGGGCGATCGCATGGATTCGTTGACCAGAGGGGGGGTGGGCAGACCAGATGAAACCGTTGCTGGTGGAGTTCCCGTCATCCCCACTACTGCCGATCGTGGTGTTCCCGCTTTGGGGCGTCCCCCATCGGGCAATTGTGGCTCTACACTGGTCGGGCGGAATTCGCCCACACCCTCCGCCACTGGAGTAGAGACGCCCACTGCCAAGGCCGCCGCCTGGGGCAACAGCAGCACATACTTTTCCTCAGCAGGTAGAACAGTAACCGGGGCTTGGGTGGGTCGCCAGTGGTGTTCGGTCAACTCTGGCAGGCGATCGCGCAGATAGATGGACAACGATTCGGGAGTGAGGCAATTCTCGTAGCGCAACCCTTCCAACAGCGCAGCGGTAAAAAATCCGTGGCGGAGCGCCAGGGTTTCCTGGGAAAACTGATCCGGTTGGCACGCCAGCAGCAGTACGCAGTTTTGATGGCTGTTGGCTAAAAGAATAGCCTGATCGCCAACCCCCTGACCGTGCAGCGATCCCTGACTGCGGTTCATATCCAGCGCCAGGATGATATGGGCTTTGGGAACCGTAGCAAAGACTTTAAATAATTCGTCTAGGGCGATCGCCGTTAGGAGTAGCTTTTCGGGATGTCCGTCCATGGGAACCAGGTAATCCCGACCTTGCATTCGCACCCCGTAGCCACTGAAAAACACCCACAGTACATCATCGGGACGAAGGGTTTGGCAAACACGGGTGATCTGCGCCAGGATGACCTCTCGGTTGGGTACGGGTGCGCCTGCTAAGACGGCCTCTGCACTGTCGGTTAATAGAACGCACTGCTGCGCTGGAACCTGAGCTTCCTCTACTAAAAAATCGCGCAGGGCTTGGGCATCCCGCTGAGCGTAGTTCAACGGTTGAAAAAACTGATACTGATTGATACCAACAGCGATCGCCCAGTAGTTGCTCATTTCCAATGCCCCAAATCCTGTGGATGCCTGCGGATGGTTAATCCCAGTGTACCCAGATGACCGTATAGACCATCCGGAACAGCATTAACGATACCGCAACTTTCGACGGTTTGAACCATTGGATTTCAACATTCCGCTATATCTAGCGTCTGAGATTGAGCAACTAGGGAGCGATCGCTCTACCAGAGCGGCATTCCCCGGCGTTAATCTTGGTTAACCTGGACAGCAGAGATATCGCGCGATCGCCCAAACAGGAAGCGCGGCATGAGCAAAGCCCGAACCATATACAAGAGCGATCGCCATTCGTTAGGCACATTCAGTCGCATCCACTGTCCAGGCCGACAGAAGAGTAGCTCGATTAACCGACGCTGCTGAGCCAAGGGCAAAGGCTGAAATTCAACCCGCACGATAGTTTTCCCCTGATCAGACCTTGTTCGCACCATGCGGCATGGAATGGTCAGTCTATCTTCCAGTAGAGTTAGCGTGACCGGAACCGGAGACTCTGGATAAATGCTGAGGGACGACGCCTGGCTAAGCCGGATCTCGGCTCCCGCTTCCGACATTAAGGTCGTTGTTCCCCACAGCACCTCATTGGGGGAGCGATCGCCCGATGAATGACCTATCGAAGCATGATCGGTAATCTCATCCACAACTGTTGTTCGGGGGGTAGAGGTTGCTTCCAGAACCGCAGTGGCCTGTAATCTACGTCCCGTTTGCACAAAGGGATAAACAGAATTATCCCGTGTGACGCTCTGCGCTTGGATGTGCAGTGTGACCCGACGCTGGAGATCAAACCACGGGGATGTGTACGGATTTGGTGCATCAACCATTGCCCAGAGTGCAATCCCCAAGATAAAGAGATTGTAGGCACTCCAAAACCAACCCAACCCAAAGGTAGGCATATCTGCGGTTTCGACCCCGCTCAGTCCCAACGGATCAATCCCGTCATTCATAATCATCCAAATGCTGACTGCCGTAGCAATAAAGAGAGCTAGCAGCGGCCATGCCAGCGTCCAGTTAAAGACAAAGCGTGAACTTGCGGTTCCCTTCGGCGTTACCTTAAAACTCTTGCCAAAGGGACGCAGTATGGCTCGGAGCACCACCACCGAGAGGGGAAGGCACAACACGACGGAGTAGACATCGGATAGAAATGCCGACCGCGATCGCCCATTTAGCCATGCGAACACACAAAGCTGCACCGCATAGTAGGGCAGAAAAAAGTACACCAATTCCACGCCTTTGCTTTGAACAGGAATCACTCCCAGAAAAGCATAGGCCAAGGGCATCAGCAGAAAGATAACGCGGGACGTAATGCTAAACCAGTTTAAGAGTCCCTCCAAATGGCTGAGTCGCTGCATTAGGGATAGCCCTGGAATGGTGAGGGGGTTGGATGAGATAAAGAAAGCCTGCAAGGTACCCTGTCCCCACCGCACCCGCTGCATGGCATGGGCAGCAATGTTTTCTGCGGCTAGCCCCGCACTCAGTTTTTCGTTGAGATAGATGACTTGGTGGCCTTGGGCGGCAATGCGAATCGCCGTAAAGTAGTCTTCACTTAACGACTCCGTGACAAATCCACCGACCTCCTCCAGCGATCGCCGCCGCACCACAAAGGAGGTTCCGGCACAGACTACGCCGCCTGCACCATCTTTCAGCGGTTGAATGTGGTCATAGAAGGTTTCTTCTTCGGGGGGAGTGATTTTTTCTAATCCTAAATTTCGGGTTACGGGATCAATGTTGTAAAACGACTGCGGCGTTTGTACAAGGGCAATCTGAGGCTGTTGGAAAAAGCCCACAGTGCGTGTCAGGAAATTCTTCGTAGGCACAAAGTCAGCGTCAAATACGGTAATTAATTCACCGCTCGTTTGGGCGATCGCATGGTTCAGGTTCCCGGCCTTGGCAAAGCGATTATCGGGACGGGTGAGGTATTGGCATCCCAGTTCATGGGCAAGGGTGCGGATTTCGGGGCGGCGGGTATCGTCTAGCAGATAGATGGTTTTGTTGGGATACTCCATCGCCTGACACCCAATAATCGTGCGGCGCAAAATGAACGCTGGCTCGTCGTAGGTGGGAATCATCACATCCACCGAGGGCAGAAAGTCCCCAGACAGAACAGCCTCAGAGTACAAATCAGCCTCACGGCGGCGATCGCGCCTTCGCAACAGCAACAGCAGTTGGAGACTACCCGTAATGATGGTAATCAGCTCAAATCCCAGCAATAGCAGGCTAAACATACCGTTGAGCGGTGTGTTGAGATTCAGGCTGGAGAGCGATCGCCACAGCACATAACGCCCGGTCAAGATCAAAATAATGCTGACCACAACCCAACGCGACCAAGGCTGCGGCGTTGGCGATAGCTTCATCACGCCAAACACAATCAGCAAAAGCCCAATGGTAGGGGCTAACAGCAAATCTGGCTGACTAAAGATAACCTGTACACCCAGCGGCGGGGCATCTTGAAGAGCTTCTAATTGGGCAAATCCGTTGGCGATCGTAGGCTGTCCCAACTGCCAGGACACTCCCACTGCCACAAATAAGGCTCCAAGCCCTAGCATGACCAGCGTCGCCATCCGAGGAACAAGGCGTTTTAACCCAATTGCTGCGCCACTCTCTCGTTCATTCAGCCGTGAAATGGTCATAGACGTTCCTTTGTGCTTTCTGGTGGATATATCGAAGTGGATTGAAAATCGCGAAGTAAGCTCAATTACACGGGAGAGCACCTATTATTATGGTTTACATTCTGTAATGTTTGAAAGATTAGAAAAGCATAAGAATTCTTTAATAGCTTTGTGAGTTTAGACTTCAGGCTATGGGTAGATGACATAACCTGTAGTAGCAACCTATGTAAGGCGTTGATGCGTTACGCTACCGCTAACGCAGCGTACAACCTGCTCCTCTACTCACTCACTCTCCCACTTCCCCACTCCCCCATCCTCCCTGGGATTATGCAGATCAATCACTCACGAGGCGTCCATGTCAATCATTAACGTTGACCACCTAAGCAAGCGCTACCCAGTCGCGGTCAAAGAGCCGGGATTGGCAGGCACCCTGCGCCATTTCTTCCGCCGCACCTACCGAAACGTGGATGCAGTGCGAGAGATTAGCTTTGCCATCGAACCGGGGGAAGTCGTTGGCTTTTTGGGCCCTAACGGAGCAGGCAAAACCACTACGCTCAAAATGCTCACTGGACTCATCCATCCCTCTAGCGGTGACGTTCGGGTGGCGGGATACGTACCCTATCGGCGGGAGACGGACTTTTTGAAGCAAATTACCCTGGTGATGGGGCAAAAGCAGCAGCTTATCTGGGATTTGCCAACGATGGACTCGCTCACCATTAATGGCGCGATTTACGGGTTATCAGACGCAGAATTGCGCGATCGCGTCGGAGAACTGGCCGAACTCCTATCCCTTCAAGACAAACTGACTCAACCTGTTCGTAAACTGTCCCTGGGGGAACGGATGAAGGCCGAACTCTTGGCCGCCCTGATCCACCGTCCGACCGTTTTATTCCTCGATGAACCCACCCTGGGATTAGACGTGAACGCCCAGGTCAGCGTGCGCGAGTTTTTGAAGGAATACAACCAGCGTTACGGGGCAACGGTGCTGCTCACCAGTCACTACATGGCTGATATTACTGCTCTGTGCGATCGCGTCTTGCTGATTTACAGTGGGCAACTGATTTATGACGGCAATCTCGACGAACTGCTGGAACGCTTTGCCCCCTATCGTGAGGTGCAGGTGGAATTGGCAAACACCTCGGCGGAAAAGGGCTGTTCTGAGGATATTCGCCGGAAGTTGGAATCCTTTGGTGACGTGGAGGATATGGACGGCTGTATCGTGCGGTTGATTATCCGGCGCGAGGACTTGACCCAAACCGTTGCGCGAATTTTGGTGGATCTAGAAGTGACTGATCTAACCGTGACCGATCCCCCGGTGGAAGAGGTCATCGGTCGGGTGTTTCAACAAGGAGCGATCGCCTGATGCTGCAATGGATTCGTCATCCTTGGAAGGTTGCCCGCGTCTTAACCTCGGTTTATTACGCCTACATGGTGGAATATCGCGCCGAACTGCTGTTTTGGATGCTGTCCGGCAGTTTGCCCATTATCCTGATGGGGGTGTGGGTGCAGGCGTCCCAGTCAGGGCAGTTTGCCTTTTCATCGATTGAGTTTGTCCGCTATTTTCTGGCGGTGTTCATCGTGCGTCAGTTCACGGTGGTCTGGGTGATCTGGGAATTTGAACGACAGGTCGTAGAGGGAACGCTATCGCCCAAATTACTGCAACCCCTGGATCCCGGCTGGCATCACTTTATTTCGCACTTTGCCGAGCGCTTCGCCCGCTTGCCCTTCATTGTGGTGCTGATTGGGTTCTTCTTTGTGCTGTATCCGCAAGCCCTGTGGTTTCCAGGGGTGGGAACCTGTCTGCTGTTTGTGCTGCTGCTGTTTTTGTCCTTCGTGCTGCGGTTTGCGATTCAGTACACCCTGGCAATGTTTTCCTTTTGGATTGAGCGAGCCGTTGCCATTGAGCAGTTTTGGTTTCTGTTCTACCTATTCCTATCAGGACTGATTGCCCCCATCGAGATCTTTCCGCCCGTCGTTCAGCGAATTGTGCTGTGGACGCCCTTCCCCTACATGATTGGCTTTCCGGCGAGTTTACTGATTGGTCGTCCGGTGAATGTAGTCGCAGGGATCGCCGCCTTAGTCGGGTGGAGCGCGATCTTTATGGTTGCGAATCGCTGGCTGTGGCGACAGGGGCTAAAGCGCTATTCCGGCATGGGGGCTTAAACCCAGGAGGGGATCCACTGCCGCCAGTGTAGCTCTGCGCCGCTGAGGGGAATGCCTAAATAGAGCGGCACCCAAAACACAAAGGCCACTACTACGATCCAAACAATGGTCATGCCCATCAGTCTGTGGCTAGGAATGACGCTTTGCAGCCACAGACTCACAAACCAGGCGATCGCCAACAGCGCAAATGCCAGCGCACTCATGTAGTGATAGATAAATACACAGCGGCTGACCAACAGCCAGGGCAACCAGTTTGCCGCCCACTGCACCCCCAGGAATAGCGCAATTCCAAAACTGCTGCTTTGGAGCATCAAGGGCTGGGTGCTAGATGAGAAAAACCACTGCCAGAGTCCAACCAGTACCATCACGAGCACGAGGGCGATCGCCGCTGTGCCCAACCACCACGAAAACGGATTGCCCATCGCGTGAACATCGTAGGCGATCGCCCATTGGCTGTTGGGAAGCGGCGGGCCGATCACAGGGGCAGGTTCGCCACGGGCGTGGGCGGTTTTGAAGAAATAGGCGATCGGGCGCAGCATCAGCGGCCAGGTATACCAAGCCGAGCAGTAGGGGTGAATATCTGGCCCGCCAATCCGACTGTGGTAGTCCAGGGTATAGGCGTGCCACTGCCAAAAATTGCGCTCTGGATTTAGTCGAATGTAGGGAATCCAGGCTAAATAGTAGGTCAAGGCAGGCACGATCGCCCAGTACAAAATCCCACAGCCCAGCGGAATAGAGGCAAATCGCGCCACGAGCGATCGCCCCAGTCCTGCATGTCCGGTTTGCCATCGTGCCCAGCCGTGCAGCATATAAGACAGTCCCAGCAGAACATAGAGACCGAGCATAAAGCCCAGGCCATTCCACTTCACCGCCACGGATGCCCCCAACGCAATCCCCGCCAGTAGGAATCCGCTATGCAGTCGCCATCGCCACAGCCGCTTCCCCGCCATCGCCCACAGCACCGCCCACAGTCCCAATAGCCCCAAAAACACCATGTAGATGTTGATCAGGGCATAGCGAGACTCCACCAAAAAAAAGCCATCCAGGGCAAAAAAGAGTCCGGCTACCAGGCCGTAGCATTGCCGCCGCGTCTCAGATACCCCTGCCACGATGCCCAGTTGACACGCGAGGGCGATCGCCAGCAGAGGGAGCAAGCTGCCTGTAAGCGCATCAATCCAGCGATAGTCCACCGGGGACAGCATTAACCCCGTCAGCCCATTTTGAATACCCCCATCGCCAATGGGAGTCCGCTGGGCGATCCAAATTCCTAGGACAATAATGTAGGTGCTGAGGGGGGGATGTCCACCAAACAACTGCTGCCCCAACAGGTAATGACCTGCGAATCGGGCATAGTACACCTCATCAAACACGAGGGTATTAAACTGCCCCAGTCGCCAAAAATGGAGTCCTAGGGACAGCAGGGCAATTCCAGCAACGCCTAGCCAAAAGCGTAAACGACTAGGAACGCCACCCTCAAACTCATTAGATTGGACAACCACCATAGACTGGACAAACGTTGAATAGGGGAAATTCAGGGCAATTGCTCCCAAGTTTCACATCCTTATTGCCGAGAATCAAGCGATCGCCCCAATCTGGAGCAGGTCATGCCATCTTGAGTTTTGAGTTTTGAGTTTTGAGCTTTGAGTTAGCAACGGGGGACGACCGCAGCGGTTCCAGTGCTGGATCGGTTGCTGGAGGAAACTATTAGAGATTGACTGAAATAGGCTGCGGCGTCAGAAAGCCCCCATCTAGGGACTGAATGGCGTGCTGAAGATCTGCGGTTAATTGCTTGGCCGATTCTTTGGGTGTGCCTTGAGCGTAGTCTATTGCGGATAGGGGCGCACCAATGCGGATCGTCATACCACAGCCATAGCTAACACTGTCATTGCCATAGGTGATGCTCATAGGTACGATCTGGACGCCTAAACCCGGCTGACTGGTTTCTGCCTGTAGCGCGAGTCGTGCCAATCCTGGTTTGAGGGGATGCACCTGGCGATCGCGGAAAATGCCACCTTCGGGAAAGATCACCAGCATCTCGCGGTTTTGCAACACTTCAACGCCCAGGCGCAAACTGGCGATCGCTGGATTTTGAGGATTCACAGGAAAGCCACCCAACCGACGGATAAACCAACCCTGGATGCCGCGCACCTCGTTAGCCGACACCATAAACCGCAAATCGCGCCCGGTCGCCCAGCGTCCAGCCGCATAGGCAACCGTCAAGGCATCCCATCGCGCCCGGTGGGTGGGAGCCAACACCACAGGCCCCTCGGTGGGGATATGCTCAACCCCATGAACGATTAGGTTCCGGAAGTACAGCGGCAGAACCAACCGACACCCTAAGGGATAAACCACCGGAGTCAACCAAGGAGACACGCGACTAGCGACTGCAGACTTCGATCCAGCAGATGGAAAAAACGGTTTAGGCGAGAAGTTAGACACGGTCATGGGTAATACTAGGCAGAGTTTAGAACCGCTGGTGCCGGATAATCCCTTGCCGAAGTACGGTTCTTGTACGGTTAACACCTCTACAATAAGGGACTTTCATCAATCTTTTTACGGAGGATTAGACAGTTTTTTGGCTGTCATGAAGAACCTGTGGTGGCTAACTGAGAACGTCAGAACGGAGGGGGTGATCGCCTGTTCCTGCCCACAAACATTAGGCGGGTACGAAGGTGAGCGCTAAGACAATTCCGTTGATACAATATCGCAGCCCAGTCGGTGCAGGGCCATCATCAAATACATGGCCGAGATGCCCCCCACAGCGACGACAATGCACCTCATTGCGAACTTTCGTGGGCGCGTGATCATCTGAAAGACCAACGGCGTTATCCATCGGCGCATAAAAACTAGGCCATCTCGTGTTCAAGGTGATTGTTTCATTTGACCAAGAAGGCTTACCCCGTTCACCGTCTTGCGTGCGATCGCGCCAGCACTTTGCAGAATTGCTTCTTATAAATTCCTTTTGGGGCTATCTGGTTGTTCATCCATGACTACAATCGCCAAATCAGACGGAAGTTGGTCGAGCAAGGGAATACCCCCTTTTCCTCTGCCCCGCACTAAAATGCACTACCAAGAAGTGTAATGCCGTAGATCCCCGTCTTTTTTCTATCTGTGATGAGCCACGTTCTCATCCTTTGCAACGATACAAACCATAGATCAACGACCATCCTCTCGATGACGATAACGGTAGTAGGCGGCACAGGCTCCCTCGGAGGACACCATCGGCGCACCCAGGGGATGTTCGGGCGTGCAGCGATCGCCAAAGGCAGGACAAGCAGGGGGCTTGATCAGTCCCTGCAAGATTTGTCCACTCATGCATTCCGATGGGGTTGATGCAGCATCGGAAATCGTAGGTAGCGCAAATTTAGGCTGAGCGTCAAAATCGGCATAGGTAGACGTTAGACCGAGACCACTGTGGGGAATTTCGCCAATGCCGCGCCAAGTCCGAGGAACCACCTCAAACACCTGCTCCATCAAGCGTTGAGCAATTTCATTGCCTTGAGACCGTACTGATCGCGCATACTGATTTTCAACCTCATGCCGTCCCTGTTCCAACTGTTGAACACAGAGATAAATACCCTGCAAGATATCCACAGGCTCAAATCCGGTCACCACAATCGGAATCTGATACTGAGCCGCGATCGCCCCATATTCCTGGTAACCCATCACGGTACAAACGTGGCCTGCGGCCAGGAACCCCTGCACTCGGCAATCGGGAGAGGAAAGAATGACCTCCATCGCAGGCGGAACCCGCACATGGGACACGAGCAGGGAAAAGTTGGTCAATCGCTGCTGCTTGGCTTGGTAGACCGCCATCGCCGTCGCGGGTGCCGTCGTTTCAAAGCCTACCGCGAAGAACACCACCTCTTTATCGGGGTGATTCTGGGCGATCGTCAGAGCATCTAAGGGCGAATAGACCATCCGAACCTCTCCACCCGTAGCTTTGACGCTGAGTAAATCGATTCGTCCGGAACCTGGAACCCGCAGCATATCGCCAAAGGAACAGAGAATTACATCAGGACGCTGAGCCAGGGCGATCGCCT